>NZ_JBICHO010000171.1:0-11127 GCF_043100905.1 Rhodopirellula sp. JB055
GCCCAATATTCCACGGAGGCCAGATCGCTTGGTCGCCGCCGAGGTTGATCCTCTGGCTGCTTTCTCCGATCCCGATCCACTCGCCAGCGATGACCCGTTGGCAGGTCTTGGAAGCACCGAACCGATCAAGCCTCCTGCAGAAAAAACAGCCGAGAAGAAAGACCCGCACGAAGGATTGTGGACGGAGGATTGCTATCCGTCGGCAGAATCCTGCCGTGCTTGTCACCCCAAACACTACGACGAATGGAGCGTAAGCAGTCACGCTTATGCCACCGTCTCACCGATGTTCCAGCGTTTCGAGCAAGCGATCACGGAATTGACCGAAGGCACAGTCGGGTACTTCTGCATGCGGTGTCATTCGCCAGTTGCAACGCAGTTGGAAATCCCGCGCACGGTCAGCATTCTGGATCAGCCACCGATCGCTCGTGAAGGCGTGACCTGCATCTCGTGTCATCGCATCAATGAACACTATGGGCGCAGCAGCAACGGGGATCGCCGAATCGAACCGGGCAACATCCACGCCCCGGTAGGTCGTGGAGGCGACGGGATGGGATTGGCAACCGCTCTGGCAAACGCCGAAAAGAACAAACTCAAGACGCATCCCGGCCAAAAGGGTGCGGGTCAGGCGATCCACAACGGGTCGTACTTCTTCGAACCGCTCACCAAATCGGACATCTGCGCTTCGTGCCATCAAGTCGCAGTGCATCCCGGCATTGCACTGGAAGTCGTCCACGCTCAATACCGCAGCGGACCAGCCGCGAAGTGCGGCATCTCCTGCCAAGATTGCCACATGGGTGCGGTTCCCGGCAAAGCGGCCGGCTACGAAGAATGCCATGTCGCAGAACTCTCAGGCAAGCCTTACGGAAAGCCTAAGAAGCACTCCAATCACACGTTTTGGGGCCCAGGATACTCCATCGCTCACCCTGGGATCTTCCCGCACAACCCCAAAGCAAAAACGTTCACACCACGACAATGGCTGACCTTTGACGACCGCGCCGGTTGGGGCACAGAATCTTTTGAACGCAACGTCACGGACGCCATGCATTTCCCCAAGCCTTGGGACAATGCAGATGATCGGCGTGACGCTCGCAAAATCATCGACGTCAACATTGCCAAAATGAACGAAAAACGTGGCTACTCGGCAATGACGTTGGAAGCCGGTGCTCAAGTCAGCGACCCTGTGTTCTACACCACGCCTCGTGTTGGCATGCCGTTGAAACTGGGCTATCGAGTCGACAACATCAGCACTGGGCACAACTTGCCCACGGGCTCGCTCGGTGCTCAACCGCAACTGTGGTTGAACGCTGTTCTGATCAATCCCAATGGTCAACGCGTTTGGGAAACCGGTTACTTGGACGCCAACGCGGACCTGTGTGACATGCACAGTGTCGAAGTTGCCAAAGGCCGGATCCCTCGTGACAAGAATCTCTTTAACTTGCAAACCAAGTTTTTGATCAACAACGTTCGCGGCACCGACCGCGAAGCCGCGTTGCCACTCAACTTCAGTTTGGACCAACTGGTGTTCCTGCGTCCCGGAGCACAACCGATCAGCGTGCTCAATCACCCGCCGCTGATTCGGATGGAAGCCCACAGCATCGCGCCGCTGGACCACCGAATCGCCAAGTACACCGTTCCCGCGGAAGCCTTCCAAGTTCCGGGGCCGTATCGACTGAGTGTCCGGATGCGTAGCCGAACCGAACCCATGTATTTCATGCGTCAAATCAACAGCACCCCGGACATGATTCGTCGAATGAACGAGCGGATGATCGACATCTGCCATGACTCGCACACATTCATGGTGCGTTGAGCATGCGACAATCCAATCGATCCATCTCCAGCACTTTCCTCTGGTGCGTCACCTGCCTGTTCATGGCAGCGACGTCCGCGGAAACGTTTGCGCAGACAGTACGACTTCGCCCAACGCGTTTGCCAATCGTTCAGCCGGACTCATCCGAGATTCCATTGCAAGAACCGTTGCCAGGTTCAAGCCTCGTTGCACCCAGCGTTCTCAACCTTCCATCTGCTTCTGGGATGGTGGAGCGAAGCAAAGCGAGGGGCGAGCGAGACTTCCGCATGCCTGCGCCTCAGCCCAAGGCGGCGTCATTCCCACCACCGCAAGCGAGCTTCGACTTCGCCGGCCACTCCGCCGCTTCGCTCGGTTCGCCAACCGCAGAGGGCCGGTCCGTCCTGCAAGAGGAATCCGCGACGGACTTCGCCAAATCGGCTGGACTGGGAAAGCTCACTCACTTCGCCAACGACTTCTCACCCACACCACTGCCAGAACAATCCAACTGGCACGATGGATCACGGGAGCAGTGGGTCTACGACGCGAAAGCGGCGGTGCCCACGCAGAGCCCATGGATCGAATGGGGACGCGTGTTCTATGGCGACGGGATCACACCTCGCGGCAAGAATTGGTTCGGCCGCACCAACATGGCCCGACCGGAATTCTACGTGTACGGTGACTACCGCTCGGGAATCAGCACCGGACGCAATGCGGCCGGCAGGACCGACAACTGGGCCAATCGTTTGAACTTGGATTTGGACCTGCGCCTCACCGACTCCGAACGTTTCCACGGGTTCATTGGGCCTCTGGATCGCAACAATCAATTCACACGAGTCGATTTCGAAGACGGAAATTTCGACTACCAAGGGATCTTTGATCCCAACTTTGTGACCGCTTTCTTTGAAGGTGACCTCGGTGCGATGTGGGGCGGCTTTCACGGCAAATCATCCCCTGCTGAGATGCCGGTGACGATCGGTTTGGTGCCGTTGATTTTCCAGAATGGGATTTGGATGGAAGACGCCGTGACCGGTGCCGCGTTTGCGATTCCGGCCAGACACAGCCGCGCCCTCAACTGGGCGAACTTTGATTGGACGTTCTTCGCCGCGATTGACCAGATCAACAGCGCCGCCTTTGGAACCGACAAACATGCCGCGCAAGCCTTTGGGACAGCCTGCTTCATCGACGCCTACGACGGATACATCGAAGCCGGCTACGCGTACTTGCGAGACCGCAACGACACCCGGCGAAGCTATCACAACATGACGATCAGCTTCACCAAACGCTATTTGGATCGAATCAGCAACTCCCTTCGATTGATCATCAACACCGGACAAAACCTACCGGATGCGGATGTGACCGCGGACGGCGGGTTGTTCTTATGGGAAAACAGTTTGATCACGGCGTCACCACTCACGGTCGTTCCCTACGCCAACTTCTTCTATGGTTGGGGACGGCCTCAATCCGTCGCCCGCGCCGGCGGCAGCGGCGGCATCTTGAGGAACACCGGCATCAACTTCGACACCGATGGGCTGAATGGTTTTGCAACGCTCGACCCCACCGGATTCGACACCGCGGGTGGTTCCATTGGAGTGGACTTGATCGGCAATCAACTGGATCGTCAGTTGCTTTTGGAGGCCTCTTATCTGACCGAACACGGCGACTCGAACCTGGCCGTGCAAGGCGACCAATTTGGTCTTGGAACTCGTTATCAGTTCCCCATCTCGAACCGCACCCTACTTCGGTTCGATGTCATGCACGGCTGGCGAAGCGATCTGCCCAACGTGTACGGCACCCGGATGGAGTACCGCTGGAAGTTCTGAAGCCACTCCTCTGCCAACCGCCGTCGCTCCGCGACTGTTCGCTCAAAACGTCGCCCAACCAACCGCGGAGCGGTGACATTCGATAGCGTCGGGTTTCAACCCGACGTTCCAGGTCCGCAAAACCAATCCAAAGCCGCGGAGCGGCGGCAGGTGGATACCAACTCTACCAACCGTCGTCGCTCAGCGACTTGGTCGGATCTTCCACTTGATCAATGCGACTCAGGTAACGTGTTCGTCATCAAACACATATCGGGGATCAAACTTGACGTTATGCTTCTCGAGAAAAGCCAAATACTCGTCTTGGAACGTTTGCCGACGATGGTGCTCTTCTTGGTTCTCAATGTAGCGTTTCACTGTCTCAGACATGGACTCGCTAACAGAGAAGGCTCCGTATCCCCGTTGCCATTCGAATTTGGCAGGGACCATCTGGTGGGCGTTGATCCACTTGGATGAATTCCCCTTCAAGAGCTTGACCGTATCGGCAATTGCCATTGAAGGGTGAATCTTCAACAACAAATGAATGTGATCTTCGATTCCTCCCGCACGAAGCAAAGTCGCACGGTGCTCCGAGGCGATCCCGCCGATGTAGGAATGCAACTCATTCCGCCAGATGGGCTTCAACAGTTTGAAACGTTGCTTGGTGCTGAAAACAACGTGGATAAGCAATCCGTGATGCGTTGATGGCATGAGGGAGTCGTCCTGAAAAGCGGAAGAACGTCGACCTCCATCGTATCAGTCGCTCAGGATGGCGTGGTCGAGGCATCGCCAACCAACCGCGGAGCGGTGACATCCGTTTGCGTCGGGTTTCAACCCGACGCCCCGGACGCCCCCCCCCCAATCCAAAGCCGTGGAGCGGCGACAGGTCGTTCTGAATTCATCGCCAACTGTCGTCGCTCCGCGACAGGGGTGGGCGTTGGTCCCCGCGGGACCGTGGGTTGAAACCCAAGGCTGAACAGATGCCGTCGCTCCGCGACTGTTCGCTCAAAACGTCGCCCAACCAACCGCGGAGCGGTGACATCCGTTAGCGTCGGGTTTCAACCCGACATCCCGGACGCACCCACCCCAATCCAAAGCCGCGGAGCGGCGGCATTTGGCAGACACGGGTTTCAACTCGAGGGCTTGGCTCATAGCATCATTTGGTGCCTTCCCCCTCCAGATTGATTTCAACCAATGAAACCTGACGACAACCTCTGCCTGTGTTTCCACGTCCCGAGGCGAAAAGTCGAGCAATTCATCCGCGTGCAGAAACCTCGGCGGGTCAGCGAACTGTCGGAATGTTTTGGAGCCGGAACCGGCTGCGGTTGGTGCCGTCCATTCCTTCAACGTTTGTTCGATTCCAGTCAGCCGGACGCTGAAGTTTTGCCCAATCCCAATCAGTACCAGAACGATCGCAAGTTTTTCCGCAAGCAACAATCAGATGACAACTGAGCGGCGTTCCGCCTGGGTTTTGGCGGTGTTTTGAATCATCAACGTCAGAAACCGAACAATCGTCAAAAATGGCCAAGTTGCTCTGTGAAGTTGGCTTACCGATCCAGCGATGCATGACGGACAAATGGCTGCGTTCTAGCTTTCAATGCCAGTTTGTTCTTCGCAATTCTTCATTGATCGCAGGTGTTTCGGTTGAGTCATTCAACATCCATTTCAGATTCAGCAACCAACACCGTTGAACGCTTGGAATCGGAGGTGCGGGGTTATTGCCGACTCTTCCCAAGCGTCTTTCGTACTGCAAAAGGCTCGACATTGACGACCGCGGAAGGGCGTCAGTTCATCGATTTCTTCTGCGGCGCTGGATCGTTGAACTACGGTCACAATCCGCCGGCCGTGAAGCAAGCATTGTTGGACTACGTCTCTCAGGATGGGATTCAACATTCGCTGGACATGACGACCGAGGCCAAAGCACAGTTCTTGGAGTCATTTGAAAAAACGATCCTGCAACCGCGTTCCATGGACTACAAGATTCAGTTCACCGGCCCTACCGGAACCAACGCGGTCGAAGCGGCGATCAAGCTCGCAAAGCAACATCGCAAACGCTCTCACGTGGTCGCATTCACCAATGCGTACCACGGCCATTCGCTGGGTTCGTTGTCTCTAACGGGGAACCAGTCCTACCACAGCGAATACTACGGGTCGCACAACAACGTCAGCTTTCTTCCGTACGATGGCTACCTCGGCGATTTCGACACGACCATCTTGCTCGAAAAAATGCTGACCGACCGTAGCAGCGGAATGCCGCTCCCTGCAGCAGTCGTGCTAGAGACGATCCAAGGGGAAGGCGGGATCCACGTTGCCAGTGATGCATGGTTGCAACGAGTCCAAACGCTATGCCGCGAACACGACGTGCTGTTGATCGTGGATGACATTCAAGTTGGCAATGGCCGGACGGGAGAGTTCTTCAGCTTCGAAAAAGCCGGCTTATCGCCCGACCTGATCTGCCTCTCGAAATCCATTGGCGGCGGGCTACCTCTGTCGCTGGTGATGATTCGTCCCGAGTGCGATGTATGGCAACCAGGGCAACACACTGGCACATTCCGAGGCAACAACCTGGCTTTTGTCGCGGCCAACGCGGTTTTGAACCACTGGGATGAGGTCTCATTCGTGGATGGCATCCAAGTCCGCGGCAACACGCTTCAAGCGTTCTTGTCGTCCATCGTTTCGGAACACGCGAGCGAAAACTGGGACCTTCGCGGTCGAGGAATGATCTGGGGTCTGGACGTTCGCCGGGGCGATCTGGCTCGCCAGGTCATCGACACCGCATTTCAAAATGGCTTGCTCCTGGAATCCAGTGGCAGCGATGACGAAGTCCTCAAGTTCATGCCAGCCCTGAACATCCCGGAACAACAACTCCATCAAGGTTTACAACTGTTTCGACAAAGCTTGCAAACAGTGCTTTCCGAGTCTTCCGGAACCACGCCAACACTCATTCCATCCACAGGATCGCCGATCGCCTCACTTGGTTCATCGATGGTGGTCTCATGAAGTCAATCGAATCGATCCCGCCCTTCATTGACTTGTTTTGGAAACAATGCGAATCCACGCCAGATCGCGTTGCGGTTGTGCAAGACGATTGCTCGTGGACCTACCGTGAACTGCGGTTGCAATCTTGTCACATCGCTGAGTCACTACGTACCACAGGCGTTCTGCCGGGTGATCGAGTGGGAATGTGTGTCGACCGAAGTCCCATCGCCATCGCTGCGATGCTGGGAATTCATCTGGCCGGTGCGTCATTTGTACCGTTGGATCCAGAGTACCCGGCCGAGCGATTGCGTTTCATGCTGGATGACGCTGAAATCAAAACGCTGATTGGCCACGTGAAATATCGTTCGTTGTTCGATACCGATGAGTCCTCGACTAGCTCGGCAGAATCAACCGCAACCCTCACCTGGATGGATGCAACGGACTTGATCTGTGCTGACAACTCGTCCATCCCCCCGGTTCGAGAAGATCATTTGCAACTGACCGGCGAGGAACTCGCCTATGTCATGTACACCTCCGGGTCGACAGGACATCCTAAAGGCGTGTTGATCAATCACGCTGCATTGACGACCTATTGCGAAGCGGACATGGAAGTCTACCGCTTGCACGCGAGCGACCGAACACTGCAGTTCTCAACGCTGACCTTTGACATTGCGATCGAAGAAATCTTCCCGCCGCTGTTGTGCGGAAGTTGTGTCGTCATCCGACCATTGGAACGCGCCGATTCTGTCAATGAATTGTCTCACTTGATCGAGACTCAACGCATCACCGCTGTTCACCAGGCAACGGCCTACTGGCATCAATGGGTCGACCTGATGCTAGCGACAAAATCGCGAGTGCCTTCGAACCTCCGTTTGATGGTGGTGACGGGAGAAAAGGTGAGCGTCGACCACTACCATCGCTGGCAAACCCTCTGCGACCAGGAAGTGCTGTGGTGCAATGCGTACGGGCCAACCGAGGCGACCGTCACAGCAACCGTCTTCTTTCCAAAGCCAGACTTCGCGGACGCGAACATGCCGATCGGCAAACCGTTGCCTGGTTACTCCGCCGTGATCCTCGACTCGGAATACAACGAAGTCCCGGTTGGCGAAACAGGTCAATTGTTTCTCGGCGGTCCGGCCCTTTCGGATGGGTATCTGAATCAGCCTGAACGGACTGCCTCCGCTTTCATCGACCGCGAAAGCGCGGACGGGGAAGTCCAGCGTTGGTACCGGACGGGAGACATCGCACGTTGGCTGGAAGACGGCAACATCGATTTCGGTGGCCGGGTGGACCACCAAATTAAACTGGGGTCGTACCGCATTGAACCGGGTGAAATCGAAGCCGCACTGACCTCGATCGCGGGAGTTCACGAGGCACTGGTAACGGCGGAAACAACCGACGGCCAAACCACACTGCTCGCGCACATCGGACTGGGCCCGAACACGCTCTCCTGCGAAAAAGCCGACTCAGTGTCCGAGTCCAATCGATCGGCAACCGCGTCCCTGCTGGCGCAGCAACTTCGCGAAAAGCTGCCTCCTTACATGGTGCCAGCCCGGTACGTGTTTACCGAAGTCTTTCCGAAAACGATCAACGGCAAGATCGACCGATGCGGACTGCCGAGCAGCGATCAGGCAGTGGTGGCTCGCGACGAGCATGTCGTGGAACCTCAAACCAAATTGCAACAGCAGCTTTGCGACATTTGGAGTTCCGTGCTTCAGATTCCTCAGATTGGCATCGAAGACGACTTCTTTTTGCTCGGCGGCAGTTCGCTATTGGTCACGCAAGTGGTGGCTCGCTTGAAAGACGAACTGGGGCTCGAACTTCCGGTCCGCGATTTCTTTGCCAACCCAACCGTTGAATTGGCCGCGAGTCACATCCAAGCGATGCTGGGTGAGCGACGAAATTCAGCGACAGCCCCGATTGCCGCCGTTCAATCCCAACGAGAACGTCTGCCGGAGATGGAAGCGTTCTTTTTGCCTAGCGGCTCTCATGAGCTGTTTGCTGTTCACTATTCGCCGCCCCAACATTCGATCCGGCAGAACCGAGCGGTGGTTTTGTGCCACGCGTATGGTCATGAGTACGCTCGCAGTTACCGCAACCTGCAACAACTCGCGGTGCACTTGGCTCAAACCGGATTCGATGTCCTGCGTTTCGATTACGCCGGAACCGGGAACTCGCACGGCAATGCGTTGGAAGCCACACCGCACGTGATGATGAAAAACATCCGAGACGCCTCACGCTGGATGCGTCAACGACACGAAGTCGAATCAATCTCTTTGATCGGCATTCGATTGGGAGCAACCCTGGCGGCTTGTTCCGACACCACGTCCGTCGACCAATTGTTGCTGTGGGATCCAATCGTCAACGGGGAAACATTCCTCGAACAGCTCGATCAATTGCATGCGATGACACTGTCAAACGGCACCCGTTTTTCACGTCCTCGCCAGCCAAGTTCGATCGACCAGGCTTACGGCACCCGGCTCAACCACATTGTCCGCCGACAGTTGAGCCAGTTGAAGTGGAATGCTAGCAACTTCAACCACGAGACCGTGACCACGCTGTTGTGCAGTCGTGATTATCCAGCGACAGAATCGAACACGCTTTCATCCGACACGGAGATCCCCTTCATCCAATTGGACGATGAGATTGGCTGGGAGCGTCCTGAGCTAACGGAGTCAGCGTTTTCTTCCCCAGGAGCCATTCAGCAAATCACGCGGGTCCTGCTGAAAGAATCGAACATCCGCCGTGCCATTGAGGTGAAATCGTGAGCCAAACTACCCTATCCAACTCCCCATTCGCACCATCGTCGGCGACGGTCGCTTTTGCCACGCCCCATGAAACCGACGTGGAAAAAGAACCTGCTAGTCGCTCGACAAACGAACAAGCCGTCGTGTTTGGAAGCCACCAACATTTGGTCGGTGTGTTTCATCCGACACCTCGTCCGATCGACCGAAAAACCGCCGCCATTTTCATCACGCCAGGAATGCTGCACAGTGCCGGTCCGTTCCGACTGCATGTGGACCTTGCCAACACCTTGGGCAGTCGCGGGGTGGCGTCCTTGCGGTTTGACCTGTCTGGAATTGGTGAGAGCTTGCCGATTGGTTCGGGCGGTCGTTCGCTTGATCGCGCGAGCTCAGAAATCAGCCAAGCGATTGATTGGTTGCAGGAACAACACGGTATTCAACAAGTGATCTTGTTCGGGCTGTGTTCCGGTGCCGATGACTCGCTGCATGCCGCTCAACAAGACCCGCGAGTGTGTGGTGTCGTCGCGATGGATGCCTGCGGGTACCCGACGCCTCGATTCCATTGGAACCGGATGATTCATCATTACCTTCCAAGGCTGGCATCGATCCACGCTTGGAAACGATTGGCCCGACGAGTGCTCCATCAGTCCCACGCGAGCCGGTGGCTGCTTCGAGCCTTCCCTGAATCATCCAAGCCTGAATACTCGACCATGCCGATGGGCACGGATCTCCGAGAGTACCCCTCTCGTGAAATTGCCAAACTAGAATTTCAACGACTGGTCGATCAAGGATGTCGTATGCACTTGATCTACACCGGCGGCGTCTCGGACACCTACAACTACGCCGAGCAATTCTTTGACATGCTGCGTGGTGTCCGCTGGAAAAATCACGCCAGTGTGGATTACTTTCCGCAAATGGACCACGTCGCAATTCTCTGCGAAGACCGGCAGAAGGTCGTCGATCGGGTGGTGGAACGAATCGTTGACTTCACTCGAGAGAACGAGCAGGCGGCCTCGCGAGGTTCGCTCCCCTTGCTTTTTGAGAGCCCATGACGAACGATAAAAGAGACGGAAGCGACTAAGCTTCTGAAATCGTTAGTCAAGGAATGGTTGGATGTCTCGCTTTTTGTTTGGAATGTTGACGGGTGCCGTGCTGATGTACGGCTCGATGCATTACCACCTGGTTCGCGGTGAAGAAGGTTTTTTCTTGGTACCGAAGATCAGCAACAACCTCCAAGACGTCTACGTCGACATCCGTGATTTCAACCTGGATGATTGGAAAGAACACAAGCCGTTGGCGGCTGCGATCATGCAGAGCAATCAATCGGAATTGCTATCCGACGCCACCCTGACAGGATTTCGCGAAAACGTCCACACCCTGGTCGATGGTCTGTTTTCGAAGCAATGATCGAAAAAGACGTGGCGCAACCGTCACGACCGATGCATTGAATTCGCTTGCCTCATCCGTGGCATTCATGACAACGCGAATCAGGATCGGAACTCTCGAGCCCCACCGCTCGAAGCGTCGATGATTTCCAGCAGCGCTCAATTCAGAGCCTAGGCTTCACGCGTGATGGGAATGATCGCAATGGACATGAATCGCAATCGGTATTTCATGATCGGAGTCCTGCTGATTTTGCTGGGCGTCCAATTTCGAATGGTTGACTCGTTTGTTCTGAACGAACCGACGACCCGAGCGATGGCAAAGATGTCAAAAAAATCCAACGTCGTCGCTCAAGATTCATTCAGCAATTTCCTGATGCAGGTTCACCCCAAGCCGACCAAACGCGTGCATCCACCTCGTTGGCTAGGCCTGGCAATGA
>NZ_JBICHO010000172.1:0-2810 GCF_043100905.1 Rhodopirellula sp. JB055
GCCACCCCTGTGTCTGTTTTTCTTCGCATAGGTCTTGCATGTGTGGGTGATCACACTGTTGATTGGTACCTGTCCCAGATCGAAAGATCTGCCGAGGGTCGCTAGCCCGTCGGTTATCGGAGACGAACCGGGCGCGATCGCGTTCCGACTGACTCAATCAACAGCCTGTTAACTCCGCTCCGTGGAGTGGCCAGCGAGACTTGATCGCTGTCTTGGAGCTTTGTCATGAACCACGACCCATTTGCCCCACCTGCCGCCCATCCCAATGCGTCTCCAACCAGCTCCTCAACGGCCTATTCGACTGGCGTGGGCGTTGACGACCAAGCGACCGATTTGATCCAAACCAGCGTTTGGAAAAAGGTCGCGATCGGTGCGGTTGTCACTCCTGTGATCGTCGGAGGCATGATCCGAAGGTTCAAAGTTCGAAATGCAGAAAAGCAGTTTGAATTTGATCCGGTCGCCATCGGACTTCTGCTGGTACTGTCCTCGATCGTAGGCGGGTTGCTGGGGGGCTTGCTGGCGTGGAAAGACCGCGTTGAATATCGCCGAGCAAACGATTTGCCGATTGGTTTCGCCTCCAAACTGCTGTTCGGCTACGGCATCATTTCGTTGGTTCTGGTGTGGGTCCCGATTGTGATTTTGGGGACGTTGATTGTCGTGCTGTTGACCGTGTAGACAACGAAACGCAAAGCGAGCGTGACATCTCGCGGTTGAAAAAGCCCTTGTACGCAGGGGCGTGAACCAGTTGACCGCGTGACACGGATGGTTGAGGCCTTCTTTTCTCAGAGGCCTATTCATGATCGTGTCATCTATCGCTGCGTCAAAACTGCACGCCCGAGTGAATTCGCAGGGCCCAGCGCAACCACCGGCGAGATGGCGTGAAAGCGCGCCGGCAGCGAAATCTTCTGAAACCCAAAAGCCAAAATCGGATCGCGAAGAGGCGCTCGCAAAAGAGCCGATTGTCACTCGCCTTCGCGCGTGGGGACGCGAAGCGTTGGACGAGATGCCGTCCTGGTTGGTCAGCTTGGTGGTCCACCTCGCGGTCTTGCTGGGACTGGCTTTGATCAGCCGTTCCGTCAACCAATCCGACCGCATTGAACTGCTGTTCGGCCAATCGGACGATTCAGCCGCCGGCGAACTGACTGAATTTTCAATTGCGCCGGTGGCATCCATGGAAACATTCGAAACGTCGCTCATGGACGACCGTGTCAAGATCGCGGAAAGGGATTCGGTTGAAGTGTTGGAAGGCGGAATCGACATGTTCTCGTTGGTGCCCAAACTGGACGCGAGCCTGTTTGCCCCAACGGCTTCGACTCCGTCTTCGATCAAGCCCGAGAATATGTTCGAAGGACGTCGCGGTGCGATGAAGCAGCGATTGCTGAGGATGCATGGCGGCAACCAAGGGACCGAAGACGCTGTCACAGCAGGCTTGGCGTGGTTGAAACGGCAACAACTCCGCAACGGGAGTTGGAGTCTGCATGGACCCTACGCCAACGGGGCTCGAGGTGAGAACCAAACCAGTGCCACCGCGATGGCGATGCTGGCCTTCATGGGCGCGGGCAGCACACACCGTGGCGGCCCGTACCAGAAAGAACTGCTCCGTGCTGCCCGCTGGTTGGTCGCGAAACAGGATCGACAGGGTTTTCTAGCCGGATCGGAGATGGGTCACGAACGAATGTACTCACAGGCTCAAGCCACCATCGCGCTCTGTGAACTTTATGCGATGACCGGAGATTCGTGGATTCGCCCCTACGCACAATCCGCCTGCGATTTCGCGGTTGCATCCCAGTCGCCGCAGGGAGGATGGCGGTACCAACCTCGAATGGACAGCGACACATCCGTCACCGGTTGGTTTGTCATGGGACTGAAGAGCGGTGATTCAGGTGGACTGGAAGTGGATCCGTACATTTGGCCTAAGATTGAAGATTACTTCGATTCCGTTAGCCAGGGTTACTCAGGCGGCTATTCCTACATGCCAAACGTCCCTCCTTCTCCAGCGATGACCGCGGAAGGCGTCTTGTGTCATCAGTATCTCGGGCGGGAACGCAACATGCCCGGGATGGCCCCAAGCCTCACAACCTTGGTGACAGATCACTTGATCAATACGAACGAAGCCGACGTTTACTATTGGTACTACGCGACGCAAGCCTTGCATCACTACGGCGGACCATTGTGGAAACAATGGAACGCAGAAATGAAAGCGACTCTGCCAGCTCGCCAAGAAAAACGCGGCCGTGAACGCGGAAGTTGGTCACCAAGCGGCGACGCATGGGGGCGCTACGCCGGCCGGTTGTATACAACATGTTTGTCGATCTATTGCTTGGAAGTTTACTATCGTCACTTGCCTCTGTACGACCACACGGAACTTGAATGACGGGAAGGTTCAACCGAAACGGGTGAGCGACCAAACAATCCGAGCCAGCCGGATCACTTGGTTGCGGCAAGGCAGTACAGCGATTGATCGCTTCACAGAGTTTGATCAATCGAGTTCGCACACGGTCCGGCTCAAAGGCTCGGATGACGACGTCGGGCTCGGAAGCGACGCCTTCCAAGCGAAACGATCACGGTTGCTCGATCAGAGCGAGGGACGTTTGTCGGATTTGCTTGAGTTGTGGGCCGAATGACGAGGGCCTGTTGGAGACCTTCCGGCAAGCCTCTTCGTGTAGCAAAAGGGCTTCGACAAGATGATACCTAGGCGATGGGTTGATCGTTTGGCTCTGATATTGCTGTGCTTCCTACTGAACCTCCTACGACTTCTGTGATCGTTCCAAGTCTTGTCCGTCAAGCTCTGAATCACCTTTCGATTGATA
>NZ_JBICHO010000173.1:0-9444 GCF_043100905.1 Rhodopirellula sp. JB055
CCGCGTGGTCTGCCCGACCTCATTAGCCCCCAAGCCAAACCTGAACCCGCCCCCGGCACGACATCACCACCCTGGGGGGTTCTGACGCTCGTGGCCGGGGGCCGGCCCCAAGCGGGCGAAAGTCCTGGGGGCATCGGACAAACACGGCAGCTATGTCGATGAGTATCCGGTGAGCGTGTCGTCGTTCAACAAGACCATCGCTGCGGCGGCTGGATTGCCGTTGGATGAGGAGTTCTTCGCGCCCAACGGGCGTCCCTTTAAGATCGGGGGCGACGACGATCCCATCCCCGAACTTCTTGCCTGATGTTGGCGTCCTTTGTCAGAAACAGCTCAGTTGGTCTCGCATCGTCGTGCTGTTTTGGCGTTGGTCGTTGTCAACGTGTTGTGGGGATCTTCGTTCCCATTCATCAAGGCGTTGAACCTGCTCGCGGATGAGCATTTTGGTGTGGATGAACACACCGCATCGGGAGCCTTCCGCGCCGCGGCGTCGGCATGGATGACCGGCTTACGTTTCGCGTTGGCTGGCGTGTTGTTCGCGGTCTGTTGCAGCGGAGTGCTTCGACGTGTCCGCTGGTCACACTTTCTCGCCGGAATCGCGATTGGGTGTTTGTTCGTCATCGGGATGGTTTTGCAGGTCTCCGGTTTGTCGACCATCCCCGCGTCTCGCAGCGGTTTTCTGACCAGTCTCGCGGTGGTTTGGACTCCCGTTCTGGCAATGCTGTTTGAACGACAGCGTCCCCGGTCAACCGTTCTGCTCGCTGCGGGAGTTTCGTTGTTTGGCGTCGCGATCCTGACTGGTTTGTTGCAGTGGGGAGGCGGCGGATTGCGTTTCGCACCCGATGGGCTGGGGCAATGGAAAACCGGTGACACGTTGACTCTGCTGGCGGTGCTGTTTTTCAGCGGTCAGATCGTTGCGGTTGATTGGTTTGGAAAGCGATTGGATTCGCTCGCGTTCACGCCATCGATGTTTGGTACCACCGCCGTGTTGGCGTTGCTGTTCTTTGTTTTCATTCAGCCAAGCATTCCAGAGGTTTCAACAAACGAGTCAACCAATCCTGGGTGGTACGCGTTGACGATCCAGCCTCGCTTCTATGGGCTGATTGTCTTGCTAGCGATTTTCCCATCGTTGGTCGCATTCTCGCTGATGAATCGATATCAACCCAGCGTCTCACCGACGCAAGCATCAGTGCTCTACACCCTGGAACCCCTGATGGCATCCACCTGGGCCATGTTCGTTCCTGGACTACTCAGCGTTTGGTGTGCCATCCAGTATGCTAATGAAACGTTGACCTTCGAATTGGTTCTCGGCGGAACCATCCTGATTCTCGCCAACCTGCTGTCGCTCTGGCCAACACCAAAGTCACCCGCCGGCTCTTGAAACAACACTTTCATCAACCAACTTGTTTTGGATTGAACTTGGCCTGTGGCCAAAGAACTGAACGAACTTCGCCGTCGCGGGGGGGCTGATCCTTGGCAGCGGCAACATTGTTCACAACTTGCGGTGGATGCATGGTCAAAGGCTCGATCAAGGATTCGACTGGGCGATGGAGACAAACGAGATCACCAACCGACTGATTTTCAATCGCGATCATGCGAAGTTATGTGACTACCAATCGTTGGGAAAGTCAGCCGCGCGAGCGATTCCAATGCCGGATCACTACTTCCCGCTGCTCTACCCGCTGGCTTTGCAAGCCCCCCAAGAAGACGTCAAGATCTTCAACGACAAGGCCGTTTTGGGATCCATCACGATGACCTCCGTTCGCGTTGGCTAGCGTGGGTCACGTGGGGCCAAATCGGTCGCTGGGTTCAGACGCAGATTCTCGGCAAGCTGCGTGTTTTCAACGGGAGATTGGATCATTCTTCAATCGAAAACGTTTTTGCTAGACAAAACGCAACTTCGTCTCACCTACGGTGTTCACTGACGTAGCCAGCATATCCTCTCCTCTTTTCTCGCATCGTTGTTGGCGAGTATGAGCGAATCGCGCGCCTGTCGAATGACATCGCGGAGGAGATGAACACCGCACGCATTTCGATTGCCCCATTAAAAAATGACTTCTCATCCCCTTCTCTACGCAATCTATTTCACCGCCTGTTTCTCAACGAATGCATGGGCACAACCGCGAAACCGAGGTTCGGCCAGCCTGAAACCGATTGAGACCGATCAAGGTTTCTTGCTGATTGATGGTGTCTATGTGGAGACGCCGTACTCAATCGACGTCTCCGCCGATGAACAATCCATCGTGATCAATGGCGTCTCATACGACGCCGACTATTTTGATCTTTCGCAATTGGCTCGGCAACGCGGACGCGAAGGACGCGGTCCGGGAATGGGGCGAGGACCAGGAGGAGGGCGCCGTGGCGGTGGTGGCGCACGCGGTTGGGACGATGGATTCGAAACGCAAAATGAGTACTTCCGCGGCGGTCAATGGATCAACGGAAACGGTGCCGAAAGCGATCCGCTAGAAAAAGACTCGCTAGCGATTCGCAGGCTGCTTCAAAGCCTGCAAATGTTGGAATGGGGAGCCATTAATGTTCTCGACCAAGGACAATCGCCCTGGCAACTTTGGCACGACCAAAGCGGCCATGAGCTACTGGAAGCACTGCTCGCCAAATCGAAAGGCGAAGCTTACAACACGGACGTTCCCGAGCAAGCATCCAATTCTGGTTATGATGAGCGATGGGTGACCACGATCGTTAACTTTGAACCCAGTCCCAGCTTTCGAGATCGAGCCGAGGAAGCCGTCGCCTTGGTCAACGAAGCGGAAGCACAGCACGCTGCCGCTCAGGCTGCCAATCTTTTGATCGCGCGGCTGAACTACCCCATCACCATGTTGGCGTTGGTCCTCGTCGTTTTCGCGGTTGGGCATCTAATGGCGGAAGCGTCCCAGATTTTCTCCTCGACCGAAGAACCAACGGACACACCCAGTGTTCGCAAAAAGCTTGTGATCTCACTGGTCATCATTGGGCTGATGTCCGGCATTGATCTCGCATGGACCCTGCTCGCTCACCAATCGGGAACGATGCGAGAGCTGAATCCGGTTGGCAGTCGCCTGATCGAAAACCCGTATGGGTTGGTAGTGTTCAAAATTTTGATCACCAGCATGTCTCTTGCCCTACTGTTCTACCTGCGTCAGAAACCGTTGGCCCGGAAAGCCACCTGGTGGTGTTGCCTGGTGCTCACGCTTTTGACCGCACGATGGTTGACCTTTCAATCGTTGTTCGCATAGGAATAGCAAAGCAACCAACAGGGACGAGAAGCTAAAAAGTATGCATTGGGTATCCATGTCGACGGGGCTTGGAGACTCATCGTATGGAACACGAACCGGCGTCATTCGACTGCGATTCTCGCCCTGCGTTGGGCATGCGGTGTGCATCTCGCTGAGGTGTCGGGGCCAAGAGCCAATCGCGATTGATGCACGAAAGATTGAAACACGCCGATTTGACCCCCGTCCCCTTTTCGAGGTGAAAGCACCGGCGAGCGAGAGTGATCTTCCCCCGCCCCTTGGGTTGTGTAAGCTTGGTGCCAGTCCTCGGGATCACAATCCTGGCGGTCAACGAACCGAACGCACCTTCTCTGCCGATACCTGCATGTCACACGAATCAGCCGCTGCCCCGAGTTCAAAAGGGCGTTCAGCCGAACCCAACCTCGATTCGACGAAGTTTGCTGAGGTGACAGCGGGGGTCTATCGCCGCTTCGACGCGGAATCAGTTTGGATGGCATTGCGTTATGCGGTCGGGCAACAATTGTTCGAAGAGAACCCGACAATCATGCTGATGTTCGTGCGAATTGCAGAGATCTATCCGGAGGCTCATGCACGATTGCAGGATGTCCGGTCCCAGGAATCCGGTCCGTTGCGTCAAGCGATCGACTTGATTGTCGATCCCCCCAACGAGCTTCGTGAAGCAAGGTACCTGCCTGATGCGATTCAATCGCCCGGTGAGATGGATCTGTGTTGGGCGGAATTTCTAGTGACCGGGGAAACGGAAATCGTTGAGAAGATTGTTGCCGTGCTGGACCGAGACGACCGGACTCGTAAATTTCTCAACCAAACGCTTTCCAGCGAAGCGACTGATTTGAAGTTGTCTGATGCGGAGCGTACGGAGCTTCAACAATACGGAATTGGAATCGGGAGGGTGTCTGAAGATGCCCAATGGGAAGTCATGACACCGGGTGATACCGATCTGTTTCTATGGCTGGCGATCAAAGACCAAAACGAAACCTGCACGCGGATATTGCATGCCATGGACGAGCCGCAAAAACTGCACTTGGCGAGCAAGGGAGCCGCGCTCTGGTCACTTCAGGCGAACGCAACGCAGCACGGAACGATTCGCATGCTTTGCGAGCAGGCAAGCAAGCAACCAGGTGGCTTCGGACGAAAACTCTTGATTCCCGCCTGATGCTTCACTGACTGCCCCCCGCCTCATCACCAGACAACTTTTTTTCCAACCTCGCATCTGCTACTCGATTCATGGCTGTGGCACGAATCCAACCCACCAACCAATACTTGCCCAGATTACTTCCGGCCGATTGTTGTCGCCTCCGTGACGATGCGCGGTGATATCACGCGACAGAACCGTATGTTTGTGACGCTCAGGCCAATGGGAAGGGATGGGGGCTGATCGGGAAGCGGCGTTCCTTTCGAGAAATCACTGTTCATCGCCTAGTATTGATTCGAACTCTCTGGGAATCTCACCGCCGTCGCCGGTTGCCAGGAATATCCCCCCATTGATGTTGTCTGAAATCACAGCACCTTTTGGAAAGACAATCAAAACATCGTTGGGATCGACTGTTCCAACTGCGTGTTCAAGGATGCTGGTTGAAAATACATTGACGGTTGGAGCTTTCAGACGTTTGTTCATTGATTTCGAACGTGTCGTGTCATCAACACTTTTTAGACGCACTCGACCATTCTGGTCGGGGCCTTCGTACGAAAAGACAACGGATCTTTCATACACCGGCTCAGTCTCGCCAGCCGTGATGATTTCACGACGGTCTTCCACCAGCCGGAAACCGAGTTTCTCGGAGAATCTTAGGACGCGAGTCCCCACCCTTTCCGTGGTCAATTCGTTGACGATCGGGAAGGAAATGGAAGGGTGGTCTTCATCTTCCTTGGTGCTGAGATGCCATTTGCTTCTTGAATTCAATGTCGAAGCAAGAAACGTCTGGCCATTCGTGTCTTCCAATCCAAGAAAGTAATGTCCAATCCGAAAGAGACGTTCTGAACCATTTCGTCCTTTGTGAACCCGGCCGTATGTCGTCATGGCTAAGTCAGATGCTGGTTCATAAACCTTCGATTGGTCGTTATTTCCGTTGTACTCCAAGACCGAATGGAACAGTTGTTTTCCTGTGGTCGCGTCTTGACCTTCCGTCGCGATCACCTCCAAACGATATGAGTCGTTTAGCACACTTGCCGTGTACGTGTACCGCTTGTCGAACTTAAGCAAGCTGCCGACCGTCCCTGCTTCATCCTTGAAAAACGCATTCGTAGCAGTCGCGTCAATTTGAACGTTCTTAGGAACCAAGCAATGTTCCTTCAACCTCTCTGCGATGAAATTAGCCGACCAGCCCGCTGTCGGCGGCGAGGAAACAGCCGGGGAAACAGTTGCGGAGTCATCAGCACAGACAATAGAAAAAGCGGAGAGAAAGGCCAGGCAACAAGCCAGAAAGTGTCTTTTTGACATAGCAACCGTACTACTCGGAGTTCGGGCAAGAATGCGCGACGGGCAAGGAGATGTTACGGGAGTCAACTCAGGGCTGTTCGTTGAATCGGCTTGCGTCGTGATCACCCTGTTGGCAATCGAGCGTGTTTTTCAGCGAACTGTTCGCCCAAGTCAAGTCGCCGAAGAGTTCTGAAGGGTGCCGTCTACGATTGGCGGGATAGGAGAGTTGCTTTGCCGGTGGAGGCGATGTTTCCATGGTGGAACCGCCCCTGAATCGTTTTCGGTTCAGAGGCGGTAGAGCCAGTGGGTCTTCTGATCTGCGACAGGGCACGGCCCACCTTTGGGTGATCCGTTTCTTTAGGACCCGATCAAGGTCGCGGGGAGTTCGAGGTCATCGCCGAGTTCTTGTTGAAGGCTTTGTAGTTGCTCGAAAAGGTGTTTGACGATCGGCTGCATGGCGGGATTGGTGGCCAGATCGGTTTGCTCGCCGGGATCGTTTTGCATGTCAAACAGTTGCACGGTTTTGGCTTTGGGGAACACGATGAGTTTGTGCTCGGGCGTGCGAATGCTGCGTTGCAAATTCAGGTAGGCGCCGTAGATAGCTGGGTACGGTGTCACGCCTCCGTCCATCAAGGGAAGCACACTGTGAAAGTCGACGTGTTCAGGTTTCTCGATCTTGGCCAGTTCCAACGTCGTTGGCATCACGTCTTGCAGGTAGATCGGTTCTTCAATTCGTACGCCCGCTTTGACGCCTGGACCTTTGACGAGGAACGGCACACGAACGCTGTGGTCGTAAGGGTTTTGCTTTCCGAGAAGACCATGTTGGCCGACAGCGAGGCCGTGGTCCGCCGTGAAGAAGATCCATGTGTTGTCGGCTTTGCCAGATGCTTCGACCGAATCGAGGATGCGGCCGATCATCGCGTCCATGTGCGTTAGCAACGCGTAGTACTCGCGACGGTGAACCCGCACGGCGTACTCGGTGCGCGGAAACGGCGCCAGACGCTCATCCCGAAGTCTGCGTCCACATCCAATTTCTTCCGCATAGGGGTGCAGCGGTTGGTAGTTGGCGGGAACCAGAATGTTCTCTGCCGGGTATTTGTCGAGGTATTCCTGCGGGGCTTGGCGAGGATCATGCGTGGCGTTGAAGGCCAGGTACATGAACGTGGGTTGGTCGTGCTTGGCCGCGTCAGCGAAGAAGTCATCGGAGTGGTTGGCAATGACCTCGCTCCAGTGCGTGCCGCCTTCCCAGAATCCACCCCACTTTGGGTCGGACGGTGACCATGGATCGGGTTGGCCTTCGATCGGGCGGTTGTAACCTTCGGGAAAATCTTTGGGCATGCCCGGGCGGGTGTCTCGAACGACATCGAAAGATTTTTCGGCGTTCGCTCGGCAGTGCCATTTTCCGGTCATGTAGGTGCGGTAGCCGGCGGCTTTCATCATCTCGCCCCACCAACGACCTTCCTGCCGTTCCTGTTCCGATTGGTTGTAAATTTCCTGTGCCTGCCAAACAAAGCGTCCCGAGTTCAGCATCGTGCGGCTGGCCAGGCAAACGGCACCGCTCCACGAACCCATGTTGTAGGCGTGATCGAACGAGGTGCCTTCACGAGCGAGGCGGTCGAGGTTGGGCGTCTCGACTTCTTGGTTGCCGAGTGCAGCGATGGAATCGAAGCACAAGTCATCTGCGAAAATGAAGATGATGTTGGGGCGGTCGTCCGCGAAAGATTGTGGCGCGGTGACGTCAAGAAAAAGCGAGCCGAGAACGAGGCAGGCTGCGATCATGGAGCGGATCATGAGCAACAAAAGCTAGGTGGGAGGTGAGTGGGGAAACCTCCCAGTCTAGCTCAACGAAATCATCACGGGGCGCTCAATGGATTCAGCTGGCACCCAACTCGACATCGATTTTGGCGTCGCGAGCCGCGTCACGAAGTTTGCTAAGAGCTCGGGCTTCTAATTGACGCACACGTTCTTTGGTCACGCCCATTTCTTCGCCGACCTCTTTGAGGGTCAATGGCTCCACGCCGCGTTGCAGTCCAAAGCGAGCCGTGATGATCTTTTGTTCGCGTTCATCCAAGCGGTCCAGGATGCGAGCCAGTTCCCGCTGCCGTTGCAGTTGAACGGTTTCTTCCAGGTACGGATCCAGGCGTTCGTCTTGGTGTGCGACAAACATTTCTTCTGGCGTGGCACGGAAACGATCGCGGTGTTTGAACTCGTTCGGGATGGTTCGAGCGAAGTTCTTCATGATTGCCCAGGAGGCGTAGGTGCTGAACTTGTTGCCTCGCGAGTAATCAAATTTTTCGACCGCACGAATCAAGGACATGTTGCCGTCGCTGATCAACGAGAAAAAGTCTTCTGCTGAGGCGACGTGGCGTTTCGCGATCGAGACGACCAAACGCAAGTTGGCTTGAACGATTTTGTTCTTCACCTTGACTGCTTCTTCGTACAGCGATTGGATTTGATCCATCACGGCGGTGTCCATGCGATCTGCCTCGATCAGCGATTGACGCAGTTTGTTGGCACGGTGCTTGAGGTAGTTCATTTTGCGGAAGAGGTGGCCCTCTTGTTCCCGCGTCAGCAAAGGGACGTCGTACAAGGCAGCCAAGTAGCTCGGCAATTCCGAGGGAGCCCGCACTTTTCGCGCAGAGTCGGAAACCGGCATTTCGCCCAAGTACTCGGATTCTCGTGTGGTGTCTTCGAAATCTTCGTTGTAGATGTATTCCAGTGGCATCTCCAACAAGTGTTGCATCCGAACTTCATTCAGGATGCGTTGAATGCTGGTCCGAGTTCGTTTGAAGCGTTTGCACAATTGGGGGATCGTTGCACCATGCAGTTGCAGTTGGTGGATGACCCGCTTGTCTTCCTCACTGAGTGTTTCTCGGTGGTGGGGGAAGATCGCCAGTTGTCGGTTTTTGGCGTCGAAGTTCTTCAGCGTGTAGCGAACCGTTTCGGGCGAACGGTGCATGATCGATGCGATTTGCTGGATGACTTCGGCAAACGTGGCACCGCCTTCGACCAATTGGCGAGCGCGTTCGACCATTTCGGTCTTCTCGTTCTCGGACAGTTGGCTGAATCGTTCACCACGACGGACCTTGTCACGGTTGTTGGCGATGAAGCGATCGACACTGCTGTTGAGAAAACCGACTCGTTTGCGTTTTCCGAACAGGAATTTTCGGCTGACCAAACCGGCATCGCGCCAGCGGCTGATCGTCTTGGTGGAAACGTGAAAATTGCGACTGAGGTCGGCGACGGTGTGCACGTGCTCACCGGCTTCGTTCGCGTTGATATCGGCGGAATCGGAGAGGTCTTCGATCAACAACCGCAGGTCATGCACCAAGTCGGCCGACGCGATCGTTTGCCGAAGCGACGATTCGGGGCGGTAGTTGGTGATCCGGAACGTGACGTAATCCATCGAGTAATCACGATCGGGCTGGACCTCTGACAACAGTTTTTCAGCCAACAAAGACTGCTCAATCTTTTTGGCTCGAGGGCTGAATCGAGACAATTGATCGCGAAGTTCTTTGACAGCAATGTTTCGGTAAGACGCATGCATGATCTTGGTTTCCCAATGCCAGATTGTCCGTGCCGTTGTCCTTGCGACCCCGGCGGGTCGTCAGCACGTCAATCCAATTTGCCCGGGGGTCGCCTTATCCGTAAGACGATCGGTTTGATCGGGCAGTGAGTCTTCGTTTTCAAGGTCACCCATGAGGGCTGCTCAAAAACCATCCTATTGTTCACTGCCGTTTCTTCCAACGCGACTCCGTGCCGCGTCGGTTGAAGTCGACCGAG
>NZ_JBICHO010000174.1:0-8192 GCF_043100905.1 Rhodopirellula sp. JB055
AGGGGGGGGCGATGATAAACGTTTGGCAACACAGCACTTAAAAACTGCACGACCTCTGCACGGGCGGGGTTCTCAAGGCGTTACTGGCACAGCGTATTAAAACGGCCCCACCTCGATGCGAGGCGGGGCAGGAACCGCGACTTTCGAAAGCGAACTTTCTTCCGGATCAGTTCTTGATCTTCGCTTTCTTCTTCAACTGGTTCAGCTTCTTGGCGCCGCCTTCGTTGACTTCGAAGATGAACTTGGCGAGGTCCAAAAACTGTTGTCGATCCTTCAACATGTTCACCAGTCCAGGTGGCATGGTCGAGTTTTGTGACTCGAGCACGTCTTCCACATCATCGATTGGGATGGTGCGGGGTTTGCCTTGATCGGCTGCGATGCTGAGCGTGATCTTGTCGTCCGTTTCTTCGACCAGGAAGCCTGAGAGGATGGCGCCGTCGACCGTGATGACGTTCACAGTTTGGTAGCCTTCCAGGATCTTCTCGGATGGTTTTAGGATCGATTCGATCAAGTGCTCATGGGTGATGCCCTCACGTGTTTTGGTGAGGTGAGGCCCGAGTTGGTAGCCTTCGGTGACATCGTGGCACGTCGCGCAAGCGGTCTTGGAACCATAGAAGTAACCGGCACCTCGAATGGCGTCGCCTTTCGTTGTTGCGTCACGAACCAGATCGCTCAGTGATTCCGCGAGGAGGTCGTTTTCGAGTTGGTTGCTGACCGGTTCCTCTTCCACCATCTCAGGGCGACTGCCTTCGGGGAACGGATGCATTTCAATCAGTTCTTCGGGGCTGTAGAAGCGTTGGCGATCAGCGGTTGCGGCTCGAATTCGTTTGACTTCGTCCGGTTTGATTTCGCTGGCGTCATTGCCCCAGCTGTTTCGAACGTAGGTCAGTGCCGCAGCGATTTCCGCATCAGAGAACATGTCGCCGATGGCGGTCATCGGTGGCACGCCTTGGGTTGGTTCAAAGACCTTGCCGCGAACGCGAATTTTTCCCCAGATGCCGTGCAGCGTGAGTTTGATCAGACGCTCGGAATCGCCGTTGACCCATTCGCTACCAGCCAGTGGCGGGTAGATCCGAACGATGCCTTCACCGTTGTCACGGTGGCAGGCGTAGCAAGAACCTTCTTCAAAGAAGACTTGCTGACCGAGGTCGTAGGTCTTCGCGAATGCTTTGTTCTTGAACTTGTTCGATTTCGTTCGGTAGTTCTTGGGTTTGGCGGCACCTTCCAATTTGCTGGCGAGCAATTGCTTGTATTCCACCAACAAGTTTTCTGGGTCGAACTGCTTGTTCTCGATCAACTGCTCCACATCATCTTTGAGCAGCGGCATGGCGCTGTTGAGAGCGTTGCGGATCCAGCGGTCCGTTTTGTACGAAGCAACGGTCAGCAACACTTCGGCGCCGTTTTTGCCACCCAACCATGAACCGGCCGAGAGAGCTTCCAGGCGAACACGTGGGTGCGTGTCGGTGGCAGCGGTCAGCAAGTACGTTTCGGGATGATCGAGCAAGTGCAGGCAGTGCCGGACCACTCGAACCGCAGCGGAGCGGACGCGGTGGTCTTCGGCTTGCAAGCACTGATTGATCAGCTCGATGGATGGTTCTTGTTGGCCCCAGGTTGCCCAGAGAGCTTCCAGGACCAAGCGTTCGTTGTCAGCGTTGTCGCTGGCGAATTTCTTGGCCGCGGCGAGCACAGTTTGTTTGTCACGACCGCGAAGTTCGAGGTGCGAACGTTTGCGAGCGTTGAGTTCCGGCAGCTTCATGTTCTCGAACAGTTGTTCGATGTCAGCACCGGCAACGGTTGGCGGTTTGACCAGATCGCGGTCCGCGTAAGTGATGCGGTAGATACGGCCATATTCTGAGTTTCGCATCGGGTCACGAGCACTGTGTTGCATGTGACCGATCAGCGTGTTGTGCCAATCGATGAAGTACAGACTTCCGTCGGGAGCGACTTCGAGGTCACAAGGCCGGAAGTTCCCATCGGAGGATTGGATCAAGTCTTGGCGGAACTTGCCTTTGATCTCAACTCCGTCTTCAACCGTCTTGTACTGTTTGATTCCAAGGAAGCCGATTGTGTTGGCGTACATGTAGTCGCCTTGGACTTCGTCGGG
This sequence comes from Rhodopirellula sp. JB055, assembly GCF_043100905.1. Taxonomy (NCBI): domain Bacteria; kingdom Pseudomonadati; phylum Planctomycetota; class Planctomycetia; order Pirellulales; family Pirellulaceae; genus Rhodopirellula; species Rhodopirellula sp. JB055. The sequence continues at coordinate 2,105 of NZ_JBICHO010000174.1, forward strand.
GAAGTGGCGGCTGTAGAGGAACTCCGAGCCCGATGTTGGGCGGGTGTGGTGTTCGTAGTTGAACTTCGAAACCTTTGGAATCTCTTTCGAGTGTGGGACTTTAACCGAGTAACCCAGCATCCAGTACTGCGACCCACCGGAGGCGTCATTGACGAACGTTTGACCGTATTCGTCGTGAGCGACACCCCAGGGGTTGGAGACATCGGTCTGCATGACGCGTTCGACTTTCCATGATTTGGGATCGAATCGCCAAACGCCACCGTCGGTCATGCGTTCGGGCCCCCAGGGGGTTTCGACTTGCGAGTGCAGGAAGCGACCCTCACACATGTAGATGCCGGCACCGTGGTCGACATCAAACGCCGAAATCGCGTGGTGAGTGTCGTGAGGGTCGAAACCGTCGAGCAAATATTCCATCTTGTCGGCGTGATCGTCTCCGTCGGTGTCTTTGAGCAGTACCAGGAAAGGTTCTTGCGAGAGGTAGACACCTTCGGGAGCCAGTTCGAAACCGATTGGCATGTGCAAGCCATCGGCAAAGACGGTTTCTTTGTCCGCACGTCCGTCGCCATCAGTGTCCTCGTAAAGGAGGATCATGTCGTTGGGTTTGGAGTCACCTGGTTTGTAGTGCGGGTAACTTGGTAGGGTCGAAACCCACAAGCGACCTTTGTTGTCAAATCGCATTTGGGCAGGGTTGCCCAGGTTTGGGAAATCTTGCTCGGAAGCAAACATCGAGACTTCGTAACCTTCGGGCAACGTGAAGGTCTTGAGAGCTTCTTCTTCGCCTTTGAGGTAGTCCGGGTTGCCGTTCTTCTCGCTCATGCGGAAGTTCGTTTCAACCGACGACAGAGGTCGGGTGATCGAGTCATCGACTTCCAGCGTCGACGATTTGCCTTGAGCAATGGCCCAGATGTTTTGGTCTCGCAAGACCGTCATCTGACGGATCTTTTCGATTTCTTCGGGGTAGTTGAAGTTGCCGTAGGGAGCCCAGCGACGACCGTAAGCGTGCACGCCGTTGAGCATGCGGAAGTCATTGCGCCAGAACCAGGCTTTGTCTTGAACGGCTTGGTGCAACAGCGAATCGGTTGGGGCGACACCGGAGTCAGTACCGAACAATTGCTGCATGATGACGGGAGCCAGTTTGCGGTAGCCATCTTCGGACAAGTGCACACCGTTGATCGTCAGCGGTTCGTCGAAGGTTTGGAACCACTGCGAGGTAGGTGTATAGAGGTCGATGAAGCCGACATGTTTTTCATCGGCAACCGCGCCGACGGCATCCGCGTACGCTTTCAGGATGGCGTTTCGCTCGTCCGCGTTGGGGAGGTTGAACTCGGGGTGTTGCTCCATTGCGATCGGAGTGGCTAGCACCAAACGAGGTGGTTTGGATGCGTCACGTTCGTAGGACCGCGACAGGGTGTGATCGACGAAAGCACGCAGTTCGTTTTTGAAATTTTCGACCCCGTCCATGCCGTCGAAGGATTCGTTGAAGCCAAAGAAGGCGACGATCGTGTGCGCTTGGACGATGGTCAGCCATTCGTCGGGTTTGGGATAATGGCCTTCGCCGTAGTGGGCCTGGATTTCAGGTCGGAACTTCTCCGCACCGGGAAATGCCCACGGATCCTTCTTACCGGCTTCGGGTCGGTAGGCGGGCGTGTGGCCCGGGAAGCCCATGTTCCGGAATGTCAGTTGTTTGTCGGGGAATTGTTTGTAGAGAGCTGTTTCAAACGCATTGAACAACTCCATTCGCGAGGCCAGTCCGTTGCCGAGGAAGGCGATTGTTTCGCCTTGGGATGGCTTCAATGGCAGCGATGTGGCGGGCACATCACCACCGACTTCGACGGGTTGCAGATATTCCGGACGGACCTTCTTGGTCTGTTGAGTTTCGTTGTCCGTGACGGTCGTGATGACCTCCGGCGCTTGCACGCCATCGCCGGAATTCTCGTCAGCACTGGCGAGGGACATTCCAGTCGCCAGCAGGAACGCGAGACTAAGTGGAATCCAAGTCGACGCGGGACGTCGCAATTGGTTTGCGCTGAGTCGCAAATGGTTTGGTGGTAGCAGGTTCATTTTGAGGCAGGTTCTTAGCAGCGAGTTTGGCTCGCCGTAGAAGGTAGGAGGAGGGAAGACACGTAAGGGCTGCATTCTAGTTCATCGGGCCAGTTTCGGGATGATAGAAGCGCACTCTATACAAAGCTTTTGCGACATTTCAGGTGCCTGCTGGTAGCGGACCTCTATGGATTTTCGCCCATGGAGATGAGAGGTTGCGGCTGTAGAGAACAGCTCTTGATCACGTGAGCGACCGTGGGGCGTCGCGGGATGGCTCGTTCTATTTGAAGCCGACTTGGAGCGTGATCGGTTTCCGGTGCCGAATCGGACGCGGGTGCCGAAGAGGCGTGCCGCCAGCAGTGAGCCAGCGACACGCGAGGGGCGAGAAGTGTCGGACGTCGTCTCGATGATCGTTCAGAAGTTCGTTCAGAAGTTCGTTCAGGCTTGGTTCAACTTCGGTGAACCGGATTCGACGACAAACGAATTGCGTGAGAACGTTTTACCGCCAGGTTTCAGCACGTCGTCCACGACCATGTAGTCGGACTTCCAACTGTTTGGCGTGACGTCGCAGCGGATGTAGCCACGTTCAGTGTTGTGCCATTTCACGCAAGCGTTTTCGGCCAACAAGGCGTCTAGGTTCTTGGGTTTGTCGCGGCCGTTGCCTCCACTGGAAAGCGAGGTGGCAACGAACTCAGTCGCGATAGGTTCTTGTTCGCTTTGTCGGTCGTCGACGCGAAGTTCGTTGGCCCAGTTGGAGTGAATGTCGCCGGTCAAAACAACTGGGTTGCTGATTTGTCGTTCGCGAATGTAACGCAGCAACTCCATTCGCTCGTGAGCGTAGCCGGGCCATTGGTCCATCGAGAATTGATGATTGTCTGGATCGCCCGAACGATTGACCATGCCCATCATGACTTGTTGCGCCAGCACGTTCCACGTTGCGTTGGAACGGATCAGGTTGCGAGACAGCCAGCCGCGTTGTCTGGTTCCAAGCATGGACTGAGTTGGGTCCAAGGCGGCCTCATTGAGCGGGCTCTTGCGATCGTTGTTGGGTTGGTCGGTTCGATATTGGCGAGTGTCAAGAATCGAGAACTCGGCCAGTCGTCCGAATTGAGCCGAACGATACAAACGCATGTCGCTGCCACGCGGGATCTGACGCAGTCGAAGCGGCATCATTTCGTAATACGCTTGGTAGGCGTTGGCTCGTCGCGATAGGAATGAGAGCGGATCGACCTCTGTTTGTTCGGAGACGTCATTGGCACAGTTGTTGTCAAATTCGTGGTCGTCCCAAGTGACCCACCAAGGGCATTGGGCGTGCATGTTTTGCAACAGAGGATCGCTTTTGTATTGAGCGTGACGGACGCGGTAGTCACCCAGTGACATGATCTCGGATCCGTGGTGCGTGCGGACTTTGCCGTTGCGACCGGCTTCGTATTCATAGATGTAGTCGCCCAGGTGGAAGACCATGTCGACATCGTCTGCCGCCATTTGTTCGTAAGCGGTGAACAGGCCCTGCTCGTAGTTTTGGCAGGACGTCACTGCGAATCGAACTCGGTCAGGCAGTTGATGCGGCAGTGGCATTGTGCGAGTGCGAGCGATGGGGCTTTCGGCGTCACCGCATCGGAATCGATACCAGTACCAACGATCGGGCTCCAGTTGATTCAGCTCGACATGAACGGAATGACCCAGTTGAGGTGTTGCCAGTTGGGTGCCGGAGGCGACCACGTTTTTCATCGTGTCGTCGGTGGCGACTTCCCAAGTCACTTCCACGATTTGAGCTGGCATGCCGCCGTCGGGTAGCAATGGCGAAGGTGCCAGACGGGTCCACAGAACCATGCCGCGATGATCCGGGTCGCCCGAGGCGACGCCAAGGCTGAACGGGTCATTGGAAAACGAAACTTTGGAATCAGCCCAGGCGTGCTGGGTGGACATCACGTAGGCGGGAAGAGCACTGGAGAACGCGAGAAAGCGTCGTCGATTGCAGGCAGCAGAGGCGCGGTCGGTATCAGATGGTCGTGACATGAGTGGATTTGGGGCAGGAGGGGGCGGCAAAACGTTTGTCGAAAAGCAATGCGTCAGCCGGGAGGATAGGAAGGTCAATTTAAGGTTCCCGCAGTCACGGTTTGGCATTTCGCGGGAAGTGTATCGATCGCTCATTTTGAACCAATGTGATTGTGCCGTGCACGCTTCGATTTCAAGAAATCTTCATGGGCGCGGGGGGGACGCCTCTTTGCCCGTGTCGCTTCTGTGAACATCTCGTGAAGATTTTTGGCTGGCGAGAAACTGCGAGAGGCGGTTTGAGCGGAATGGGATACTCTGTCGCGAAAACGGGTGCCGGCGAGCGAGTGTGCTCCGGTGTCTTCTGTCCCCGTTTCGTTTCAATCTTCCCGTTTCGTTTCAATCTTCCCGTTCCGTTTCAAGGATCGCTCGGGCGTTTCTCGCTCTCGTTGATCCTCTTTGGTAGGAGTGACCCTTCTCATGACCGATCGCAATCGACGACAGTTTCTTAGTGATAATTTCTCCGCGTTGGGCTCTTTCGGGGTGACCGCTGCATTGGCTGGGTTGGGCCAAAACGTGGTCCAGGGTGGACAGGCCAAGATCGATTCGGGGTTGCGATCGACGGCAGATGAAACGACGGGACTGGAACTGTTGCGATTACCGGAAGGTTTTCGATATCGGACCTTCGGCTGGACACGAGACATCATGAGTGATGGGACGCCGACCCCGCACGCTCACGACGGCATGGGGGTGATCGCCAGCGATGGTGACGTGTTGACCCTTTGTCGAAACCATGAGGTCAGTGACGACGGTCGCGCGATCACCTTTCAAGCCGGAAAGGCCTACGATAAACGAGCGCAAGCAGGTTGCACGGAGTTGCGATTTGACAGTGCAAAAGGTGAGTGGTTGGACAGTCGTGTGGTGTTCTCGGGGACCAGTCGCAATTGTGCGGGGGGAGTCACGCCTTGGGGGACTTGGTTGACTGCGGAAGAAACGGTGTTAGGGCCGTCGGACGCCGACCACTACAAAGACGACAAAGTTCGCACCTTTGAAAAGACGCACGGTTGGGTTTTCGAAGTGGGGCACACGGACTCAAACGGCGATCCCGTGCCGTTGAAAGACATGGGACGATTTGTCCATGAAGCGGTCGCCGTCGATCGAAACAGCGGCATCGTGTACCTCACTGAAGATCGTTCGACATCGGGCTTCTATCGGTTCTTGCCCAACACGCCAGAAAAACTGGCGGACGGTGGGCGGTTGGAGATGGCAGAAATCGTGGGGCAATCGGATCTGCGCGGTGGCTTCCAAGATGGCGTCGAGTTCGATGTGCGTTGGCACTTGATCGACGACCCCACGCTGGCACACAGCCCGGAGTCGTTGCAGAAGGTTTCGAAAGAAGGCGAAGTCGGCGACGAGTTGGGCGTGTTCAAACAAGGGCAAGCCAAAGGTGGATCCACATTCTCACGTTTGGAAGGGTGCTGGTTCGGTAACGGCGTGGTCTATTTCGATGCGACCAGCGGCGGTGCTGCGAAAGCCGGTCAGATTTGGCAGTTCGACCCTGAGAAGCAAACGTTGAAGTTGTTGTTTGAATCTCCGAGCAAGCCGGTTTTGAATATGCCCGACAATCTGTGTGTCAGCCCGCAAGGTGGTTTGGTGCTGTGCGAAGACAATGACTACGGCGCCAACGAATACCCGCAGCGAGCGTTTACTTTGTCGCAAGATGGCAAGTTGAAGTTGTTGGCGGAGAACAACGTGCAGCTCAAAGGTGAGAAGAACGGGTTCCAAGGTGATTTCCGAACCAAAGAGTGGGCGGGAGCAACCTTCAGTCCAGATGGAAAGTGGTTGTTCATCAACCTGCAAACTCCTGGCATCACTTGCGCGATCACGGGGCCTTGGAAAGATGCGTTCGCTTAGGCGGCAATCGACCGCTTTCGGGGCGACCCCAAATTCCGCTGCAGACCCAAACTCGCCGTGGCTCTGATTTCAATGAAGAGCGAAACGAGCGAGTTCGTTGGGTGGGGCAATTGCTCCTTTCACGCCAGCAATGCCTCCT
>NZ_JBICHO010000175.1:0-11052 GCF_043100905.1 Rhodopirellula sp. JB055
AGCGCCGGCTTAACGCGTCGCGTGAAAACAGATGCCGCCGCTCCGCGGCTGTTGCTTTGTCTTTTCCGCACCCCAGACCTTGGGTTGAAACCCAAGGCTAGCGGATGTCACCGCTCCGCGGTTCGGTCGAACAACGCATCCACGCAAGAGTCACGGAGTGACGGCAGCCGACCAGCCTTGGGTTTCAACCCAAGGTCCCAAGACGCCACACTCAACCAACCAGTCGCGGAGCGACGACAGTCGACGATCGATAAGGGGACGACGATCGATAAAGGGACGACGATCGATAAGGGGACGGGGGTCTATTGCTGTTTGGAAGTCCGACACTCGACTGATTATTGACCGCGAGATACCTCACAACCTAAGGCTGCATCCATTCGCAGCCAAAAAAAATTACCATCAACGGCGAGAGCCTGACCATCAATCACTAGGTCAAGGGTAACCCAAAAAGCCCCCGTCCTTTTGATCCGGCCTTCGCATTAGTGAAGGATCGCATTGTCGGTCAAGAAGTCGTTCGCTGAGCAATGAGCCAGACATGGCTCAGAGTCGAGTTCAGGACGCTCGTGCGACGGAACTGGTCGCTTCCACGGCGACGTGGTTGTCGATTCGCCAGAGGACTCCGGCTTGGCGGATGGCGGGCACCAATTGCTGCCTCAATTTCGCGCTCGGCAGCGTGCCGTCCAAGAGGATCGTGGATTCGTGAACGGAAATCTTTAGCTGGCTCGCATAGCGGCCAAGCGACTCGTGTTCCTGGAACATGCCCTCGATACGCTGCAGCGTCCGCTGGACCTGACACTCGGACTGGGTCGCTTCCAAAAGTTGGCTCATGACATCGGTGCCCCGTGGTGGGTTGGATCGGTGAACGCAGGTTTCGCACCCGTTCAAAATCGACAGAACAACTCTGCATCTCAATTCGCAAGGACGACGAACGAACGGTCCACCACGGGATTGAATGCAAAGAATGCTTTCTACCAACGCAATCTTCGTACCAGTTGTTCCGTTTATCCGGCGGCTATCTCTGCGTCGGCCGATTGTTCAGTGAAGAGATGTCGCCCGGCAACACCTTGAAAGTCGGCATCGAGAGGATCTCCATCGTTTTCAATCGCATCGTCGCGTGACCCACTTCCAAATTCACGCCAGGCTTGCCGAGCGCCGTCGTTTGCTGCAATCGAGCCGGACGCGTGGGAGCCCCAAACACCGTGAACAAGTCCTTGGCCGCGGCGTAACCGCAGCGATCCGCGGTGACGGTGTAAGCCGATTTGTCGGTCCGTGTTCGGAACAACACCCCGCCCGACGCCTCGATTTCCCAAGCCGTGGTGGTTCTTCCCATGGTGCGTTGCCGAAACGGAACGCTGGGATCGACCGCAATCCGCAGGGCATCGCAATCGATGGTGGATTCGCCTTCGGACAACAGATCCATCCGGCTGGCGTCCATCAAAGTCTCGAAGTCCGGCAGGTTTTGCTGGGCCACTCGCACGCCTCGCCGAAACGTCAACGTCTTGGCCAACAAGTCGCCCTGCATCGACTCCTGGAAGATCAGGTGAACCCCCATGATCGTCGGCTCGGAGTTGTTGCCTGCTTGCGGAGCCGAACCGTTGGCGTCCTCGATCATGCCGGGATTCCAAGCGGATGATCGCGAATCGGGCACGCCGCTTGGTGATCTCGTGGCGTTGCCCGCGGGATTGGAATTGGCAGAAGCATTGTTGGCCAACAAATTCCCACCATTCGCGTTTCGCAACCAAGCCCGATAAGAACCTGGCCCCGGCGCGATGATCATTCCCGAGGCACCTTCGCTGGTCGAAACCGGAGCGACGCCCGCGGCGTTCTGCACGGCTGGGTTGGGCTCCGCACCCGGCACCCACGCGAGGCGTGACGTTTGCAAATGATGCCGCGACTCATGCACGCCATCGCGAGCGAATTGATCCACGGTCAACTCCACCGGCTGCGATCCCGTTTGGACCAAAGCAATTTCCGCGATTCCCGATTTTTTGAAACTAGCGGGTGTTCGCAGGTGGATCGGATCGGTCAGCGTCCACATCAACTGGTCGCCACGCATCTGAATCTCGTTCGTCGATTCGTCTTGGGTGATCACCGTGTCGAGCACCACACCGCCCGCCAGCGTCGCGACCTTGCCATCGAACGTCAGAGAACCACCAAAGCGACAACGTGGGGGTCGCGACCACCGCGCGGTCGATTGAGTTGGATTGCGAGACGCGACCGAGAGTGCAGGCAACATGTGCGATGGCAGAACAAACTGCCCCGCATCATTGACCCAAACGAAGTTGTCTTCCGGCCGGACTTGGATTTGGGGACCGATGAAATATCCGTCGCCCATCTGAAATCGTGCCGGCACGGTGGGCGTGCCGGTCAGTTCCATCACATCGCTGGCACCACCATCGCGAAAACGCAGTTTCTCTCCGGTCAACGTTGCCAACAAGGTCGTCGGTGCCGCGTCGGCACCGCCATGCATCGGTGCTTTGGCGGCTCGAGTCTTCATGGGGTGCGTGACTTCGATGCCACCAGTCACGCTAAGGTCCGTCGCGGTCAAGTCTCCGCCGTCCATCGACAATGTCGCGGCCACCATATCACCACGAATCGTCGCTGGCTGCTGAGATGCGTTGGGGCCCGTTTGATCGCGCACGGCGGTGTTGGACGAATCAGGTTGCCGGACCCAATTGCGAATGGGATCGTCACTTCCCTGTTCTCTTCGTCCGTTTTTGGCTTCGATTCCATGTTGAAAAAAGAGATGCATGCGGTTCGTACGAGCTCGCAGAGACGACGAATTGATTTGCACGTTGCCGATTGCAGCCAAACTTTCCGGCAACCATTTTTGGTCCAAGGAACCCTCGGACTTTTGAGACGTCCCCAGGCGTTTGGGCTTGGTATCGGCAACGGGGCTCAAGATGCCTTCCACGCGGTCCGCTAAAAACGAGCCTCCGTCGGCCAGCATCGCATGCAGTTGACCTTCGCACCAAACGGCAAAGTTGACCTGCATTTGATCCGGAGTCGCAATGCCTTGAGGTTCGATTTGCAAACCGGTTTGCCAAGCGAATGACCGCATCGCGGAACCCGCCGCATGATGAAAGACACGTCCACTGCCTTCGACGGTGATGGTTCCCAATTGTTTGGGCTCGGCGGGATTGAAACGGTAACGGATCTGTGACAGGAAGGCTTCCAAGTCACCACGTTGCAATCGCACATAGTCTCGATTGGGATCATTCGTCGTCGCACGATTGGGATGAACCACACCGGCAGCATCCGCAGCGGCAACAGGATCGGCGACCAGCCAACCTTCCACCGGATCGAACAGAACGCGGCCGGCGGTCATTCCAAACGCTTGCGAACGAATGTCCATTTGCACGGGAGAACCAGTCGCTTCAACGCGATCGATCCAATCCATTGCATCGTCGCGTCGCAACTTGGAATTGAGTGGATCACGCAGCGTCATCACCAATGAATCACAACGAAAACGATCGATCCAGTCGTCTCGCCGAGGAGAAATCTGGTTGGTTGTTTCGATGGCTGACGCGGGCAAACGCATCAACTCCACGTCTTGGTTCATGCTCAACTGATCCAGAGCAAAGTCATACTGAATCATGTTGCCACAGCGAACTTCGACCACGCCTTTGGGATCGTCTTGCGAAGGATCGTTCGGGTCATCCAGTGGCAAAGAAAGCTTTTGCAGGTACACCAACTCCAAGCGGTCCAAGGTGCCGGTGACATCGTTGGATCGGCCCGCAGAAGCGGCCAAATGCAATGTCAGGACACGCCCGATCATCGTGGCTCGACCAACTTGCATGTGAATGGGATCGTTCGTCCAAATCGTGCGGCGATCGATACCGACGTTGGACGTGCGAATGTGCAGAACCGAATCCGACGCGTCCTTGGGATTCGGTGGTTCAGCGGCAATCCCACGCACTTGGTAGGCCGACGACGCCAAATCCGCGGCGTCACCGGTGGGCTGCGTCGATCGCTGGATGATCACTTCGCCGCGAAGTTGGCCTCGTTCAATCGAGGGCGCCACCCCGCTCATCACATCCAGCGGGGCATCAAACTTGATCGAGGCCCCCTCGGAGGCGGTGATCAAGATCGGCTCTTTCGAACCCTCCTCACTCAGCCCACGGCCGATAACGATTGTGATCGGCTTGAGCTCCCAAGTTTGCCCGTCCTTTTGCGTGCAGGTTTTGCACAACAGCATCCCGTCGTCGGTCTTCAAACGAATCGTTCGGCCGCGTTGCCAATCGGAATCAGCAAACAGATCGTCCAAGTTGCCATCGCCACCGCTTACCTTGGGTGGAGCCACCGGCGCAGCAACGATTTCAGGTGGCGTCAACCACGCCGCCACGGTGACTTGATAGAGCCCAGCCGATGCCACCAACACACACAGGCCGACCAAGTAGTCGCGCAACTGCGTCAGCATGGAGGGTCTTTCGAAACAGGTGGCCAACTGTTTCCAGCACGCATCAAACGCTCGATCAATTCCCGCACCGCACCCGTTCCACCAGCCAGACGAGTGATCCAGTGCGCGGCTTCGCGAGCATCGATGGAGGCGTCGTCCGGGGCGGCAGCCAATCCCACACGCGTCATCACCGTGATGTCGGGCACGTCATCACCGATGTAACAAACCTCTTCGGGAGTGACCTTCATCGCGGCCATCATCTCGGTTGCGGATTGCCATTTGTCGCTGGAATTCTGGACCACATGCTCGATGCCCAACTCCTTGGCTCGACGCGTCAACGCATCGCTGTGGCGAGCCGTGATGATTCCAAAATGCAAGCCCGAGTTCATCCAGGCTTTGATGCCATACCCGTCGCGAACGTGAAACGTTTTGGTTTCCGCGCCGCTGGAGTCGTAATACAACTTGCCGTCACTCAACACGCCATCGACGTCCGACAAAATGCATTTGATTTTGCCGGCGATGTCACGATCCGAAATCATGGGATGGCGGGAGGACAAATCAGTCTCCAGAAGTGATGGGAATGCAACGAGGCCCATCTTCACCAGATGAGTCGTCTTGATGGAAAGAGGATGTGACAGGGCTGGATGGCGTCGAGGAACGGACATCGCCGGTCGCGACCAAATCCGTGATGTCGATCATGCCAACGGGACGCTGGTCCGAATCCACCACCGGCAATTCGCTGATTTTGCGCTGCGACAAAATCTCAATCGCCCGCGGCAGACGTTCGTCGTCCGCGATGCAAATCGGATGCTTGGTCATGAACTGTACGATCGGTTCGTCCAAGCTGGTTTCTTGACGTTGTTGCAGCAACCGAGCCAGATCGCTGTCGGTGAAGATCCCTGCCAATCGCTCGCTGTCATCGAGCAAGAGAATCGCTCCGCTTCGTCGCCCACCACCTCCAATCATCATGGCTTCGCGAATGGAGATCGTTTGGGGCGCGACACGGCATTCGGCCAGTGGACGCATGGCTTGCCGCACATCGGCCAGCTTTCGTCCCAAGGCACCACCGGGATGAAAACGAGCGAAGTCATCGGGCGAGAAGCCGCACAAACGCGATGCCAAAACCGCTATCGCGTCTCCCACGGCCAACATCACCGACGTGGAACTGGTGGGAGCCAAACCGTCTGGACAGGCTTCCCGGTGCCGCCCGATCGGGACGACATGATCGGCCAGTTCGGCCAGCGGATTCTCACGATCGGCGGTGACGGCGATGATCCCGCAGGCCTGGTGTTTCAGGTACTCGACCACGCGAACCACTTCTTCGCTGCGGCCCGAATTGGAAAAGGCGATGACCAAATCTTTGGATTGAACGCGTCCGAGATCGCCGTGCACGGCCTCGATCGGATGCAGAAAGTGAGCAGGCGATCCGGTGCTGGCCAACGTCGCGACCAGTTTTTGAGCGATCAAGCCGGCTTTCCCGACCCCGGTCAAAACGATCGATCCTTCGCAGCGGCTGATCCAAGCAGCGGCTTCTGCAGCATCCGACGAAGCGATCGCAGCGGCTTTTTGGATTGCGTCCGCTTCTCGCAGCATGGTCTCGCGGACCAAACGAATTTGGTCCAACGGCGAAAGCGGCGTCAACGTCGAAATGGACGCGTTGTGATTGAGTTGAGGTTGTGGAGCCACAATCGCTTCCTTGCTCTTGTCGCGGGTCATCGGTGCCTCGAACGCGGTTTCGGGGCATTCTCAACGCGCGACGATACTGAAAACGTTGCCGCCATCGCAAGGTGAACCCAGGACCGCGTGAAACACAGAAACACAGAAACACAGAAACACAGAAACACAGAAACACAGAAACACAGAAACACAGAAACACAGAAACACAGAAACACAGATCACAGATCACTGATCACTGATCACTGATCACTGGTTCGACCCCGCTTCGCTTTCGGGCCAAGCTGGCTGGTGATTCAGTGCTTCCTGCGAGAACGGAGTGCCAATCACAACCCGACGCGTGAGTTTTGAAGTTGCGTTTTTGCGTGGGGCATTGGGTTTTTCGTAACCCGACGCGTCAGCGAGGGACCGCATGCCATCGCAACGAGCCGGTGGGTCCCTCGCTGACGCGTCGGGTTGTGAGAAAATCGCAACTTCAAAACGCGTGAGCGAGGGACCACATCGCGTTCCTCGCTCACCGGCTTCTTGATTTTGTTGTCGATCGGCACGCTCTTGGCCAACATCCGCCACGACGCCAGTCATGGACCAGGCGTTTCTAAGCCGTTGTCGCTGGGGCGACCATGTCTCGAAGCAGAGGGCTGTAGCCGGCCAACGGTCCCAAATCGGCGGGCTCATTGTTTCGCTCCGCCAAAAACGTCTTGTAATACAACGCGATCATCAGCAAGTCCGCGTCGATGTCGGGGCGAAAGTCAAACCGTTCGATCAATGGCCGGGTCAAGTGACGGGCGATTTCTCGGCGGCGAGCCGGGGTCAAGTAATGACGTCGCTCGGCGTAGATCGCCAGCGTTCTCGCCATGCTCCGCGAAATCGCGTAATCGCCAGGAATGAACGTCGCCAGCGGTGCCACTCGCGGATCATCAATCTTGGCCACCGGCAATTGCCACATTTTTTCGTCGATGATGACCATCGTGCCCGCGGCGATGTCACCCAACCGCTGCATTCGCCGGGTGCTGATCACACAAATCAGTCCCACCATGCCCGTGGGGATCAGAAACACGGGCGGGATGTTCTCATCCAAACTGCTGAGCGCTGCGACGGGAGCCAGGTCGGCAATCCGCAGCAAATTCCGCAACACCGCACGTTTCCCTTTGATCGGGCACCCATCGACATCGATCACTCGAATGCCGCACGCCCATTTCCCGATCGTGCGTCCATTGAAGAACGCTTCCATCGCCGCCCCATAGAACCAACTGATCAAAAAGTAACTGATGATTCCCGCCGCGAAGGCGAACGAGCCGAGGCTCTGCAAACCTGACAGACCCACAAACAACAGCAAGAACAACACAATCGCGGCGATCACGGCAGCTCGCACAAAAATATCAATGACATAAGCCGGCAACCGTCGGAACGGGCCCGCCAATTGATATTCAAACGCAATGTTCTCAGGGGTCACAACGCCGATGGTTGTGTCGAGCGGTCGCTGGGATTCAGCGTCGAGTTGATTTTCATTGCGTGGCATGGTGGTGCTACTATATCAAGCTTTCCCCCCTTCATCCCACCTCAGACGTCGATCGCGAGCTTGTTTTGAAATCCCCTGAATCGGAACGCCGAGATCCGCCCACGCATTGGTGGCGAATCCTGACCAACATTGGCCCTGGACTGATCATTGCCGGATCCATCGTCGGCAGCGGCGAACTGATCGCGACCACCAAAACAGGTGCCGAAGCCGGGTTCACGCTGCTGTGGTTGATCCTGCTGGGATGCGTGGTCAAAGTCTTCACGCAAGTCGAAATGGGGCGTTACACGCTCAGCAGCGGCAAAACATCCCTGCAAGCTTTCAACGAACTTCCCGGTCCGCGACTGGGCCGCCACGGCAATTGGTTGGTCTGGGCTTGGGCGGTCATGTGGTTGGCCAGCATTGGTCAACAAGGTGGGATTGTCGGCAGCGTCGGCCAAGCGGTCGCGCTCACCATGCCGGCCACCGCCCATGGTGTCTCCGAAAACCGAGTCGCCGACGCCGAGCAATTGCTGACGTTCCAACGATACGCCGCCCGATCCGAATCCAGCCGTTCCGCGGAAGAAGCCACCACGCCTCTCAATGAACTCAATGCCCGCGAAGCAGAAGTGGTCGCATTGCGAATCGCTCACGAATTGGAACACGGCCAACATGAACCGCCGGATATCAAACTTTGGGCGACGATCATCACCATCGCGACCAGCGTCTTGCTGTTCATTGGCCGGTATGGATTGATCCAAACGTTCAGCACGGTCTTGGTTGGATCGTTCACGCTGCTCACTCTCATCAACTTGTTTTTATTGCAGGGCGAAGTCGACTACCGCGTCACGGCACAAGAATTCTTTTCTGGATTGAAAGGTGCCTTGCCCTCTTCTGGAGACAGCAGCACAGCCGTCGCGACCGCCTTGGCCACGTTCGGCATCATCGGTGTGGGTGCCGGTGAGTTGATTGCGTACCCGTATTGGTGCCTCGAAAAAGGGTACGCCAAGTTCACTGGAAAGAATGACGGCACGCCCGAGTGGCGAGAACGTGCGACCGGATGGATGCGCGTGATGCAGGTGGACGCCTGGGGATCGATGTTGGTCTACACCTTTGCCACCGTTGCGTTCTACTTGCTCGGTGCCGCGGTGCTGCACCGTGTCGGACTGAACCCCGAGAAATCCGATTTGGTCCGAACGTTGGCCGTGATGTATGTGCCTGTGTTTTCGAACTGGGCCGCGGGGTTGTTTCTGTTCGGCGCGATCGCAGTGCTGTACAGCACGTTCTTTGTCGCCTGCGCCGGGCACGCTCGCGTATTCTCGGACGCGCTGCGAGTGGTCGGATGGATCGATGACAGCCAGGCGACGCGAGACAAATGGGTGCGTGGCCTCGGGGCGTTCTTCCCGATCATGAGCCTGGTGTTTTACCTCGCATTTCCCTCCCCGGCCAAATTGGTGCTGATCAGCGGAGTCACCCAAGGCGTGGTGCTGCCGATGATCGCCGGAGCGGCCATTTGGTTTCGCTACCGACGATCCGTCGACGCCCTGCGTCCGGGCAAGTTGTGGGACGTGATGCTGTGGTTGTCCGGCATCGCCATGTTGATCACCGGTGTCTGGACCATCGTCGCCACCGTGACCTGAATGCCAACATCAACCTGAACGTAGCCGGATTCGCCAAGAATTCGGACCGCGTTTGCGCACCAAATAGGCCAGGTCATTACCTGGCACCACAGCCGATGCTTTGGAACAAAGCGAGGCGTCAATCCACCCCTCGCGAATTCGACCCGGTAACGGCCTGTCAGATCGCCAGGTGGAACCTGGCCTACAACAACTCGGCGGCTTGGTCGCACAAAGAGGCAGCTTCTTCCGCTGTGGGGGCTTCCGCGATCATGCGGACGATCGGTTCCGTGTTGCTGCCACGAACGAGCAACCAACGATCCGACCATTGCAAACGCATCCCGTCGCCTCGGGTTGCTTCCGCGTCGCTAAACTTGGCTTCCAGTTTGTCAAACACCGCTGGCAGTCGATCGGCTGACACGCCCGCTTTGCTCTTGTGAATGCTGAGTTGCGGGAGCTCATCGGCCAACTCACTGAGAGGCTTCCCGGTTCGTGCCAAGAGCGCCAACGTTTGCGCCATGCCAACAAAGCTGTCGCGAACGTAGCCCACCGTCGGATCGATCGGTCCGCCGTTGCCTTCACCCCCATAGACCGCCTGTTTCGCGATCATCAAATCACACACGTTGGCTTCGCCCACCGCGCTGCGAAACGTCTCGACGCCATGCTGTTTCGCGATCAACGTGCTCATCGAACTGGTCGCCCCGTTGATCACGATCGGTCCTGACGTGCGACCGGTTTCCATGGCTTGTCGGACGCACAACGCCAACGTGCATTCTTCGCCGATGTAGCGTCCGGTTTCATCGATCAACGCCAACCGATCCGCGTCCGGGTCTTGGCAGAAACCGACCACGCAGTTGCGTCCTGTCACGTCAGCCGAAATGCCTTGCAGGTTCTCGGCAGTGGGCTCGGGGGTGTGAGCGAATTTCCCAGTAGGCTCATGCCCCATCGCTTCGACGGTGCATCCCAACGCTTCGAGCAACCGCACGCCGAGCAGGCCGCCTGCGCCGTGGTTGCTGTCGATCAGCACGCGAAATGGTTTGGCCTTGATCGCATCAACGTCGACCGTCGCCAAGACCTTTGCGAGGTGAGCCGCGTGGGGGTCGTCGATGGAGCTGACTTCACCGATTTTGTCGTACGTCGCCCGTTGGTTCGTCCCAGCGAAATAGGCGTCACGAATTTTGGCTCCCGATTCGGCGTCGAGGACTCGCCCGTCGCCGCCAAACAATTTGATCCCGTTGTATTCCGGTGGGTTGTGGCTGGCCGAGATCGCGATCGCGCCGACGGCACCTAGCTCCCGAACCAGCACACCAATCGTGGGTGTCGCGGCGACATCCGCGTCGATCACATCGCGTCCCGAGGCTGTCAGTGCGGAAACGATGGCACTGCGGAGCATCGGTCCCGTCGTGCGTCCATCGCGTCCAATCACAATTTTGCCCGCGGGCATCGAAGCCGAGAACGCGGCCGCAAAACGCATGGCGACTTCGGGTGTCAAGGTTTCACCCAAGACGCCACGAAGACCGCTGACACTGATAATCAATTCACTCATGGGACACGCAAGGAGACTGGATCGAGGAAGCAGGCAGTGATGACAGCAACGGGCCGCCGACGGCAGACCTTCTGTCACGAGGTTCAGGGGGAGCATCGTACCAGGGACACGGGAATTCGCGTATATTCCCGCCAGACATTCATTTTCTGCTGCAGCGGCCCCGTCTGCCGCGTTTCGCGATCGTTATCTGACCACCATGCTCACATGTCTTCGAGGAAGCCGGCTAATCGACCCGTCGGCCCCAGGAGCCTAACCGGGTGGCGAGATCGCGGATCTTTGGTGGCAAGACGGGCGTTTTGTTTACACCCCAGAACCCGGAACC
>NZ_JBICHO010000176.1:0-2722 GCF_043100905.1 Rhodopirellula sp. JB055
ACGCGTGAGCGAGGGACCGCCCAACCCACTCGTCTCTCCGAATTCTTAACCGATCCAGCTACCAAGAATCAGTCATCGGCTGACGTCAGTTGCAAGATCGGCTGTTCATCGTCGGCCCAAGAAACAAACAACTCGGCTTCGAGACTCGCTTGCCCCGCCAGCATCGCGATCAACTGATCCAGCTCCGCCAAGCGTTCCGAAAACATCTTCAAACTCTTCTGCTGACTTTCGAGTTGGTCCAACTGCTGATCCAAGCGAGCCTCCAAACGCCGCGCCCGTGAACTTTCGGCTCGCGAGATCGCGGCTTCCAGTTCAGCGTGCCTCAGGTCCGCCAGTTCCATCTGCCGAGTCACCACGGCCAACGTTTGCGAGACATCCTCGCGGTCCGTCCATTGCCATGGCATGGATGGATCCAACCTCGCGCCAAACCGAACTCGGACCGTCATCATCCGCGTCGTTTGGACGTCGACACGAACCACCACCGCCACCGATTCCGAATCCTGTTGGCTCAGCACCGCGATGCCGCGAACCTTGCGTGGTGACTCGTTTTCAATCGGTTCGATCCAACCGACATCGACTCCCTCGGGGACCAACAAATCCATGTTCAACCGGGCTCCTTTGGGTTCGGGCGGTGCGACCAAATCCCACTTCATCTTCCCATCTCGATCCGCCAAATCGATGGCGATCGCGTCCCCTCGCAAACTCGGCCGCAAATAAACTCGCTGTCCCCCGGCAAGCTCGACTCGTCCGTGAAGCAATGCCTTGCGATCCGCATCCAGCGCCCCCGGCAACCACTCCCACCGGGTTGCATCCTCGTTGTCATCGATCCGCAAATTGGCGACCGCGGATTGATCGGACGACCTCACAATCGAACCGCTGTCAGGCGTCCCTTCTGAGACCGAATACTCCAGTCGCTTGTCAGGAAAAACCAACCTCGCGTTTGTCCAAGAAGAGACCGGCCATGGATCACTCTCGCCCGGTTCTGACCCAGCCTCAGCAAGCGTCGGCAACGACACAAAGATCGTTTGCGAATCCGACGCCGTGGATTCCTCGGTGGATCCTGTCACCGCGTCCGAGTCCATGTCGTCCGCGCCACCATCGCTCATCACATCCGCTTCTTCGCCACCACCAAACGACGCGGGGCTGGTGCCTTCAGATGCCAACAACTCGCCGGATTTGGATTCGCCAACCTCGCCAGCATCGTCGTTTCCGGAAGGCTCCGTCGCGACCGGCGCGGGAATCAGATCGTCCAACGAGAACGCAGACGAAGTCATCCCGTTCGTCTCTTCATTTGCAGGCTGACCGGTCGATGGACGGGCGGCCGAGTTCGCTCCCACAATCTCAGCGGCACTCAACTCGATGCCACTCGGATCAACACGCGTTTCTGCAGACACATCCGACGGTGCCGTGTCCACCAGCGAGCTCAGTTCCAGCGCGGACTCCTCCGTCGTCTCCATGAACCCCGGCTCAAACACGTTTGCATTGGAGGTGGCCGGAGCCAGGTTGCCGCCGGAACCATCAGACGTTTGAGCCAACTCAGAATCGGAACTCGGCCACCAAAGAAATGCTGCGGCGAGCAAAGCCATCGCGGCGAGCACACCGATCCAGATTGGTTTGGAAGTGGCCGCTCTGTTGGAACTCGAATCAGAACTCGCGAGCTCAACCAATTCGTTCCGTTCGACAATCCCCACCAACGCATCGTCGGCTGACTCCAAGTCCATCGGATCCGTCGCGGTGGCAGTCTCCGTCGCCGGATCACTTTTCGACAAGCGGATCAGTTCCCCGTGAGCATCCACGCCGTGTGATTGCCAAAACTCATGGCCGGGCGAGCGAATCGAATCGCTCGATGAAGAGGAAGCCTGCACGGCAGGGAATGAGGTTTCCGCTGCTGCGACCAAGCGATCCCAAATGTCCTCGGGAGGTTCTCCGAGGCGTTTGATCATGTCAGCCACCGACTCCACGGGAACCGGCACCGAATCACTCTTGGACGTGGTGTTCATACGCACCGTTATAACGAACCGCAGCGTCCCCCGCCGTCCGCTCCACGCCCGTAGCCGGATTCGCCAGAATTCGGACCGCTCACCAACCCACCCCATCCGAATTCTTGGCGAACCCGGCTACTACATCCCAACCCGAACGCGTCAGCGAGGGACCACTTCAACGTAGGCCAGGTGATCACCTGGCACCCAGCCGATTCTTTGGAACAAATCGAGCCGTCCAACCACACTCGCAAGACCCAACCCGGCCCGTCCAATCACCCCGCCAGGTACAACCTGGCCTACGACGATCACCACTCAACCCGCCGCGTTAGCAAGGCCACCCCAACGTAGCCCGATCAGCGAGGGATCACGTGACATTGCAACGGGCGTGTGGGTCCCTCGCTCACGCGTCGGGTTGTGAAATCGAGTCAATCACAACCCGATGCGTCAGCGAGGGACCACTTCAACGTAGGCCAGGTTATCACCTGGCGCCCAGCCGATGCATTGGAACAAAGCGAGGCGTCCAACCACACTCGCAAGACCCAGCGACGTCCGTCCAATCACCCAGCCAGGTACAACCTGGCCTACGACGCCTCCGTCACAACCCGCCGCGTTAGCAAGGCCGCCACAGCCGTAGCCGGATTCACCAGATCTCGGACCTCTCCAACTCCACAACCCGAACGCGTGAGTTTTGAAGTTGCGCTTTTGCGTGAGGCATTGGTTTTTCATAACCCGAACGCGTC
>NZ_JBICHO010000177.1:0-8390 GCF_043100905.1 Rhodopirellula sp. JB055
CATTTTCACCAAGCCACTGGGATCCAATTGCTCATCCGCGAGCATCGGCAACTCTTGTCCGATCCGCGTTTCGAGTTCATCCGCGGTTGCAATCGCGGTTTCGAGTTCAGCCTGCGCTTTCTGGGCTTCGACGGTGAGCTGGCGACGCTTCAGATCCAGAGACGGCAGCAGCTTCGTGTACAGCTTCAATTGCTGTTGCTGTTGCTGAAGTGAATTTTTGCTGAGTCGCAGTTTGGCCATCCCGCTCTATTCCTCGCTGGCTTGTGATGGAACGGTGAGCTTGGGAAAGTACTTGTCGATCAGATGTTGTTTCATCAACAACTCCTGTGGATCAAAGCACTCGGCAAGCGTTTTCCAGCAAAGGTCAAGGGCTTCGGTCACACCCATCGAAACGCTGATGTCCATGAATCGCTCACGGAACAGAACGCCAAACTTCAGCAGTTTCTCATCGAAGGATGACAACTCGAATGCCATCGCCTGTTTTCGCTGAGCTTCGGCGGCCTCGGAATAGAAGCGGATCATTGTGTTCATGATCTGCGAATGATCTTCGCGTGTTGATTTGCCGATGACGTGTTGCTTCAACCGCGAAAGCGAACCGAAGGGATCGAGGATGCCACCGTGCAAGTAGAACTGCCCCTCGGTGATGTAACCGGTGTTGTCGGGGACGGGGTGAGTGACATCGTCGCCGGGCATCGTGGTCACCGTCAAAATGGTGACCGAACCAGCACCTTTGAAGTCACACGCTTTCTCGTAACGCTGAGCGAGTTGTGTGTACAAATCGCCCATGTACCCACGGACCGCTGGGATGCGTTCTTGAGCGACACCGATTTCTTTCATGGCATCGGCGTAAGCGGTCATGTCAGTCAACAACACCAGCACGCGTTTGTTCTCTTCCACCGCGAATTTTTCGGCCACCGCCAATGCCATGTCAGCGACCAACAATCGCTCGACCAACGGATCGGATGCTTGATTGACAAACATCACTGTGCGGCCGAACACGCCATGTTCTTCAAACGCCGTTCGAAAGAAGTGGTAGTCGTCAAAGATCAGTCCCAAACCGCCGAACACCAGCACATCAGCATCCGCCTGAAAGCCGATCCTGGCCAGCAGATTGTTGTGAGGCTCGCCCGCAACTGAGAAGATCGGAATCTTTTGGCTCTCGACCAAACAGTTGAACAGGTCGATCATCGGCACGCGGGTTTCGATCATCTTGGTCGGCATCACGCGCATGACAGGATTGACTGTCGGACCACCGACCTTCACATGCGGGTCCCCCGACAAATCAGGGCCACCATCCATCGGCTCGCCCGACCCGCGAAAGATTCTGCCGAGGATGTTCGGTGAGTAAACCACGTCCAACTGTCGTCCGAGAAAACGGACGGTGGCATCTGTCGAGAGTCCCTTGCCACCGGCAAACACTTGCAAGCTGACCAGGTTTTGATCCAACCCAATCACACGCGCGAGAGAGACTTCACCATCGGTGTTTTCGACTTCTGCCATATCGCCAAGTGCAACACCTGTGGCTCGCAAGCGAATCACATCGCCGACAATTTGTTCGACTCGGGTGTGGCGTAGCAGTTGTTGTAAGTGTGCAACCATTTTTGATTCGGTCCCTTCCGGACGTTGAGTGCGGATCAAGCCGATTCCTGGGGAGTGTCTTCAGGGGAAATTCCGTAGAGCAGCGCGTAGAGTGTCGGCACCATCACCATTGTCAACATCGCTCCAACGATCAGGCCAAAGAAGATCGTCACCGCGAGAGCCACCCAAAAGACGTCTTGTAGCATTGGCAAAACGCCCAGCACGGTTGTCCCCGCCGCATTGATGACGGGACTCAATCGAGTGACTGCCGCTTCGACAACTGCGTTGTAGGGAGTCAGCCCACGACCAAGATTCGCGTTCACCTCATCCAGCAGAACCACGACATTCTTAATCATCATTCCCGACAAACTCATCGCACCCAACAAAGCGATGAATCCAAACGGTGTCTGCGTCAGCAGCATCCCGCTGGTGATCCCAATCATCACGAATGGGATCACGCCAATGCAGATCAGCATGGGACGGAAACTGTTAAACAGTGCCACCAAGATGAACAGCATGACGACGACGGCGGGCACGATGCCAGGTGTCAGTGCTTCCTGGGACTGCTTCGCACTCCAGTACTCCCCGTCCCAATCCAATCGGTAACCCGGCGGCAGATCGAGCGCATCAAACTTTTCCAACACCGCGTTGCGGAGTGTTGGAGCTGTCACATTGTTGGGGGAACACTGCACGGTGATCGCTCGGCGGCGGTCCCAACGCCAGATGATTGGATCCTCCCAGGGAACTTCGATACCGTCGATGACTTGTGAGACCGGCACCGCGTTGGGTGAGAGCTTGGGGGTGACTTGCAGTTCGTCCAGTGATGTTGCAGCGCGTTCTCGCTCCGATTCCACGTTCCGCGCAACAATTGGAATCAGGTCATCCTCTTGGCGGTACTGACCGACGACGACTCCATCGGATGAACGCTTCATCACGCGAGCCAGATCGTCACGTGAGACACCTGCCCAGCGGGCGCGTTCCTGATTGTATTGGGGAGCCAGAGCCTGAACCCGTTCGCGCCAATTGACACGCACTTCCTTGGCCAGCGGTGTCTCTCGGAGAATTTCGGCACCTTGTTCGGCCAGGCTTCTCAGTGTGTCAGGATCCGCATTAGCGGGACCACTGAAACGAGCTTCGATTTTCCAGTCGTCAAACGCCCCGACCGCATATTTGCGAACCCGTACCATCGCTTCGGGACAATTCTCTTTCACCCAGGCGTCGGCATCCGCGACCAGTTGGTTCACGCCGTCAAGCGAGTTTGTGTTGACGATCAGTTGGGCGTAAGAGGTATAAGGGTCTTCTGCACTGACCGGCAGATAAAACCGTGGCGGGCCTTTGCCAATGAATGCACTGACCGAAGTGGTGGCGTCATGGTCAGAAACGTATTCCTCGATCCGCTGTAGATTTGCATCGGTTTGCTGGATGCGAGTTCCTTCGGGTGCCCAATAGTCGATCATCACCTGCAAACGACTGGAATCGGGAAAATACAATTGTGGCACCCATCGAAATCCAACCATGGATACGGCCAGCAATCCCACCATGCTGCCCAAAAACAGGATCCGATACCGAATCGTGAAGCCCAGCAAGCGACGGAATTTCTGATAGAGCCCGCCTTGATAGGGATCCGCCGATGGTTGTCCGGCTTTTGGGCTCGGCAACATTGCCATGCACAGCAGTGGCGCGATCGTTTGGCAAAACACCCAACTCAATAGCAGCGAAATCGCAACGACCGTGAACAGGCTTCCGGCATATTCACCGGTGTCGTAGGTCGACGCAAAAATGGGAAAGAACGCCATGAAGGCGACCACGGTCGCTCCCAACAACGGAATGGCGGGCGCACTGGCCGCTTCGATGGCTGCCTGCTTGCGATCCATGCCTTGTGAGATCCGCACCATGATGCCGTCGGTCACCACAATTGCGTTGTCGACCATCATTCCCATTGCGATGATCAAGGCACCAAGCGAGATCCGGTGCAGATCAATTCCGAGGATCGACATCACAATGAAGGTCCCCAGAATCGGGAACACCAAACCGCTGATACCGATGATGATCCCAGGCCGAATGCCCATCGTCAGAGCCAGTAGAGCCAGAACGATGGCAACCGCTTCGATCAAACTGACCATGAAGGCGCGAATTGATTCGCTGACCTGGTCGGATTGCCACGAGATGCGTTCGACATTGATACCGACCGGCAATTCAGCCAACAGCTCGTGGATCCGGCCATCAATCCGTTGGCCAACTTCGACCACGTTCTCGCCCGACGCAGGAGCGATTGCTAATCCGATTGCTTGCCGTCCGTTGTGCCGAAGCATGTGGCTGGGTGGGTCGACGTAGCCGACATTCACCGTCGCGATGTCGCGAATGCGGATGATTTCGTTTTGGCCGTCGACGACACTGGTGACCGCGAGTTCGCCAATCTCTTCTGGTGTGCGGAAGGCGCCGGTTGGTGCCACGCGCAGTCGCTGTGTTTGGTAGTCGACGTGCCCTGCGTCAACAACCATGTTTTGTGACTGCAGCGTTCGAATCAGTTGTGCCGGAGTCAGGTTCAGTTCCGCCAACTGGGCTGAGGACACATCCAGGTAAATTCGCTTGTCTTGGACGCCCCACAAATCGACGCGAGCGACGCCTTGGACGACGCTCAGTTCCTTTCGCATTTGCTTGACATGGTTTTCCAGTTCGGCATAGCTGAAGCCATCGCTGCTGACGGCCAACAGAAAACCAAACACATAGCCAAAGTCATCGCCGATTTGGGGCTTTCCGGCGCCGGGCGGGAGCGTGGGTTCGACGTCGGCCACTTTCTTCCGCAGCACATCCCAGACCTGCGGCAAACGTTCCGACCAATAGTTGCTCTTGATGTCCACCTTGATGATGGAGAGGCCCGCTCGTGAATTGGAGTAGATGTTCTTCAGCTCCGTCATTTCTTGGAGCTTCGTTTCCAATCGGTCCGTCACCTCCAATTCCACCTGCTCCGCGCTGGCACCTGGATAGGTCGTCGTGATCGCAGCCGTTTTGACAGAGAATTCAGGGTCCTCCAACTGACCGAGTTGGAAGTAGCAGAAGATGCCACCCAAGACGATCAGCGCAATGCCGAAGTAAGTGATCGCGCGTTTCTCGATGGATATCTCTGCCAGATTCATTAATCCTGTCATCAACCTCAAGGAAAGAACTTCATGTGACCGGTGTTTCAGGCTTGGGACCAAGGTCCCAAGCGTTGTTTTGCGTCGCAGTTGTTTGAGTCACCTCCTAGGTGCCTAGCAACTTGACCTTTTGTCCTTCACTCAGTGAATTCACTCCCGAAGTGACCACTCGCTCGCCAGCTTTGAGTCCCTCGACGATCTGGATCCCAACCGGTGTTAATTCACCAGCGGAGACTTTGCGACGGACAACCGTTCCAGTGTCTTCCTCGAAGACCCAGACAAAGGTTTGCTCATCGTTCTCTGGCGCAGTGAACACGGAACTGGGAGGAACGATCAGATCCACGGTTTCTGGTTGGTCGTCTTGTTCGGGATGGTTTCGAACGGTGGCAGCCATGCCAGGCAAAATCTTGGCATCCTCTGGTTGGCTGACTTGAACCGTGACGGGATAGGTCCGAGTGGTTTGAGAGGCTTCTCGACCGATTTTGGTGACCTTGCCAAGGAAGTCGCGATCCCCCAAGGCATCGAAGCGGCACGCCACTTCTTTCACCTGCGGCACAATGCCGATGAGAGACTCAGGAATCTGGACCGTGATTTCAATTTCTGAGATGTCGACCATTCGAACAATCGGTTGTTTGACCTGGACTCGCTGAAAGTTGTCCACGAAGCGGGCGGAAACTTCGCCGTCAAAAGGTGCCACCAACGTCGCATCGTCGAGCTGGTTTTTCGCCGCTTCCACGGCGGCTTCCAAGGCTCGAATTTCCGCACGCTTGGCTTCGATGTCTTCTTCGCGAGCGCCAGCCAAACCGATTTTCAAGGCTTCCTTGACATCATCGATTTCCGCTTTGGTGCGTTTCTTACGAGCGAGTGTGATGTCAAAATCGGATTGCGAGACGGCACCACTTTTCAGCAACCTTTCGCTGCGATTGTGTTCGGCCACCGCTTGTTCGTACGAGGCTTCTGCCTGAACGAGCTCCGCTTCCATCTGCGCGAGTTCCTCGGTTCGAGCACCACGTTGCATCGCCGACAAGTTTGCTTTGGCACGATCCAAGTTGGCTTGGTTGCTGGCCAACGTCGTCTCAAAATCCCGGGGATCAATCGCGGCGATCACATCGCCTTTTTTGACGACCGAGCCCACGTCCACGGGGAGCGACACAAGTGGTCCCGAAACATCGAACGAAAGTTCAACATCGTTCTTCGCGGATGCACGACCGGGAAACTGACGACCGCTGATCACGTTCAGGTCCCCGACCTGGATCGTGCGAACTGGGCGCACCGGGACGCTCTTCTCTGGTGACTCAGAACATCCCGAGACCAAAGCACACATTACTAGAAACAGGGTTCGCACCTTCATGGCTCGGATCTTTCTTCTCATTTGCAGCATTGATTCACTCCATCATTCCGATTGGCCTGGAAGGGCGTCTTCACTTTGAGGATCGTCCAACCGCACCAGGAGCCATTGCTGAGTCGTGCCGTCAGCAAAATGAACCAGCGCCGGTGCGGTGTCCTTGGTTAGGTTGACGATGCCGGTTTCCATGATTGGACGAGTCTTCCCAACCACGTTCCAGGCGGAACGCTGTGACTCCTTGTCCACCATGCCCTCAATGGTCTGAGTCGTGTCGGTGGTTTCGTCATTCAGCGTTCCGGAAAGGATTCCCTGCTTGCTGAGCACCAACTGCAAAAACAGTGTGGGTTCTGGCCCCGACTCCTGTCCGTCCGGTGTCACCGCGAAGACACCCAGCGGCATCCAATCCGATTCTTCGGTGGGGTCTTCTGTCGCAACCGCGTCCAGTTCCGGCGCACTGGCGATGATAGCTTCGGCTTGTTGTGCGTATTGCTCTTCGGTGGCGATCACTTCACCATCGCTGTAGACCATCCCGTCCTGGTAGTAGATGTTCTCGCCATAGTTGTAGTAGATCGGTTCGACCCATCCATAATCGACCCAACCCGTGACCCCGCCCCACGCGGCCCAACGAAACGGACGCGAGATCGCCCAAGCACCCCACAGCGGATGATCTGACCAAAAATCGCGGATGGGCGTATCGTCGATCTGATCGCGAATCTCATCGCGTCGCTCCTGGCGGATCTCTTGCCGGTCACCTCGATTTTCGATTCGTTCCGGTCGATTGCCAGCAAGTGGTCGATCGCCAATGTCCGGTCGCTCACCGCCGCCTGGACGATTTCCGATGCCCGGTCGATCTCCAGCACCAGGTCGATCTCCAACACTGGGGCGATCTCCAACACCGGGGCGATCTCCGCCCGGGCGATTGCCGTTGCCTGGGCGCTCGGCTGGCAGTGTGCTTGGCCGCGGCCCCGAGTCACGGAGAAAGTCTCCTGCCACGCTTCCCGCGATTCCGCCTGCCACGCCGCCAGCGATTCCGCTGCCTAAGTTGTCCCGCGGTGATGATGGCAGTTGGCTGGGGCGCGCGCCACCAGTGGACGGCAAATCAAGAAAGTCTCGAACATCGCCAGCACTGGGACGCCCACCTTGACTGGGTCTTCCGCCTTGGCTGGGCCTTCCACCTTGGCTGGGACGCGTGGCGGGACCGGGCCGCGAGCCAGATCCGGGACGTGAGCCGGCACTTGGAAGCGTTCCTGCACTCGGACGTGAACCACTGGGCGAAGAAGGACGTGAGAGTCCGGATGAGGGCCGCGAAACGCTGGGGCGTGTGCTGATGCCCGGGGACGATACACCTGGTCGTGGCGCGCTGGTCCGTGGGACGCTGGGGCGTGGTGTGGGTCGTGAATAGCTTGGCATCGAAGGACGGCTGACCGAGGGTGTGCGACTGATCGAGGGTGAGAAACCACCACCGCGATATCCGCCACCACCACTGAAGCCTCCACCGCCGCGAGAAAACCCGCCTCCGGCGCGACCTCCTCCCCGGCCTCCGCGAGCGAGAGCATCAGCAGCACCCCAGAGGCAAATCGCGACTATCGCGATGAACATGCATGCGCGTTTCATCAGATTTTTTCCGTTGGCGACAAGGTTTGTTGGCAAGAAGGTTGTCTGGCGATGGTTGGCACCGAATCGCAAGGCATTGAAATCGGATCACGATCATTGATCGAAGCAACGTTGCACGGAATCATTGGCTCGGCCCTGTTTGCTTGGCCACCACGACCTCATCAACGTTGGGCAGCAACTCGCCGTCCACCATTCGATCGATTGATTGCCAAGTGAACACGTTGTCGTTGATGTAGGTCATGACATTGGTTGAGCTGGACTTGCTTCCGTCGGGCAAGACGCCCGAGGATCGAATATGCCAAGCGTTGTCGTGTTGGCTCCAAACGCCTTCCCCAAAGCCCCCGTCGGAGTCAAAGACCCAGGATCGGATTTGTTCCGAGGCGGAATCCCACCCGATGATCTGCATTCCCGAGTGCTCCACTTGGTCGCCGACCGTGATCTCAAACAGTTGAGTGATGAACGCGCGGTTTTTGGTCCACCGATAGTTCGATTCGATCCGAGCGTTGTCGTCCTCATCGATCCAAGTGCCGATCAACCATTCCAGTTTCGCCAGGTGGTTCGGGCGAGAGACCGGAATCGCGACCACTTCTTCGCTAACTCGGTCTAGAAACCACGCACGGTGGTGTTTGAAATAAACCGCTTGATAGGCGGTTTGCTCGGGATCTGCCCCTGGAGGGCTCACGATCGCGGCGCGTTTTTCTAAGGCGACACCCGGC
>NZ_JBICHO010000178.1:0-5204 GCF_043100905.1 Rhodopirellula sp. JB055
CCCCCCCCCGCCCCCCCCCCCCCCCCCGGCCCGCCACACACCCACACCCCTCGTCTGGACAGTCACATCAACCAACGGATCAGCGAACTTTGCTCGCAAATTGGCGTGACCAAAGCAGCGTTTTGGCTGGCTTGCCTGCGATTCTGCCTCTACCGGCGAAGCGGCGGAAAAGACTTTGCAATTGGAATGCCGCACGCCGGTCGCGACTCGCAAGACGTCACCGGATTGATCGGTCTGTTTGTTGGCACGCTCGTCCTGCAGTTGGAAAACCCCGAGGATCTGCCGGACGAGTCGGTCGCCAATTGGTTGACCCGATGTCACACCAAGCTGCACGAGGTGATAGCAAACGAGGAAGTCTCGGTGGACGAAATCTTGGCTGCCGTCAGTCCCGAACGACGGCTTGATCGTTCGCCGCTGTTCCAAGTCCTACTGAACTATGCTCCTGAAACGATGGAGTCGTTCCAACTCGGCGACGCCTGTCTGCGACCACTGTTGCCGGTCATCGATCAGGCCAAGTTTGAATGGACCGTTTCGGTCAATGAGGCCCAGGATGGATCAGCCAACATTGCACTGGAGTACGCAACAGACCTGTTCGAACAAGCGACCGCGGAACAAGTCATCGAGCAGTTGACCGGCATCGCGGAGGCATTCGCTGCCTCAGCCGAAGGGCCGCTAGCAAGAATCAAGTTAACCCCCACTCGTAGCGAGAGTTGTCAAGACTTTCGTGCGCCGCCGAACAGACCGAAACTCATGACGAGTTTCGCTACGCCAGCTTTTCGCCCGAAGAGTTTCGGCGAATCACTCGATCAACAAATCCGCGAAAACGCGAAACAAATTGCGATTGAATCCGGCGAGCAAACTTGGGCCTACGCCGAACTGCACCAGCAAACTGCTGCGGACATCGCTGAAGGGTTGGTGCACCTCTCGCCCGATCGTTCGATTGAATCCCTGATCGGCTGCGTCGCCGCATTGCGACACGGCCGACCGTTCACGTTCAGCCATGAAACACTCGAAGCAGATGCGTTGCCCGCCGAAGCCGCCTGCGTCCTGATGACCTCCGGCACAACCGGGCAATCCAAGGGAGTTGTCATCAGCCAGGATTCACTCCATCGACACAGCGACGCGTTTGCGAACTTGATGAAGCTTGGCCCCGACGACCGAGTCGCCCAGTACGCATCGCCCGAATTCGACTTGTTCCTCGAAGAAGTCCTGCCAACCTTGCGATCTGGCGCAACACTCTGCGTGGTCCCAGAAGATTGCCGCTTGGATCCCCGTCGCTTCGCCCGTTGGCTGGTGGATGCAAGCATCAGCCTGGCCGACTTGCCGACTGCCTTCTTCCATCGCTGGATGGAATCGCTTGACGACCGCAAAACTCTTGCTCTTCCAAACCTTCGGCGAGTTGTTGTCGGCGGCGAGAAACTACGCCTCGATGCCGCGAGGAAATGGCTGCATTGCTATCCCGAGATCGAACTCTGGAACACCTACGGACCAACCGAAGCCACGATCATCTGTTCGGCCCATCGTGTCGTTCCGAGCGATCTGTCGATGGACATCCCGCTTGGACAATCGTTCGCGGGCGCGGAGCTTTTCGTGACTGATGCCGATGGCTACGTGCTTCCCGACGGCGTTCCTGGGGAACTGGTCATCGCTGGGCCTGGCGTCGCCCTCGGATACTGGACCGAAGGAAAACTCGAACGTTCCGGCGGGTTTGGATCCAACCATTCTTTCCGAACCGGTGACCGTGTTCGACGCGGGTTCGATGGCCAACTTCACTTCCTAGGCCGCGTTGACGAACAAGTTAAGATCCGAGGCGTGCGTGTTTCGCCCAGCGACGTATCCCGACGCATCGCAACACACCCCTCGGTGATCGCTGCATCCGTGGTCGTCGATCAACGAACACCAAACCCCAGTTTGGTAGCGGCCTTGGTGCTGATCGACGACGCTTTACCCCACAGTGTCTGGACTGAAATCAGCAGCAGTCTGCCCCCATCGATGCGTCCCAACCGCTGGGTGCGATGTGACCGCATTCCTTTGACTGACCGAGGCAAAACCGACCACGCTGCGATCATCGCGTTGGCCGATTCAGCTCATCCGAGCGAAGGCGCCGACAACGGGGCTACCGACTGGGCCGGCCCAGTTGAAACGACGCTGGCTCAACTCTGGAGCAACCTACTCGAACACTCACAATTCGGCCGCGACGACGACTTTTTCCTGGTCGGCGGTCACTCGCTGCTCGCCGCATTGCTGTCGCGCGAGATCTCACAAGCGTTCGAGGTGGAACTGACGCTGCCACAAATCTTCCGGCGTCCCACCATCGCCGGACTCGCCACCCTAATCCACGACGCCTGCGTCTCGACCACAGACAACGACGGTTGTTCGCGACAGTTCCCCAGTCACTCCCCTACCCCCGAATCGATCAGCGTCGTGCTGCCAGGATTGCCTGGAATCGGCGAACTGTATGGACCGTTGAACGACGTTCTTCGACAACAATCCCACGTTGTCTCCCTCTCCATCCCCGGCTTGTTCGAAGGCGCCGTCCCCCAGTCGATCCCCGCACTTGCAGCCCTTTGGTCAACCGAACTCACCAAAAGGGGACGGGGGTCTTTTACGCGGCCGAGGACTCCCGCCGAACAAAAGCCCCCCGTCCCCTTTTTACCGGTTGATGTGGTCGCTCACAGTTTCTCGGCCAGCGTGTTGGTAGAGATGTTGCGTGCGAATCCTGAGTGGGCTAGTCGCTGCCGCCGCATCGTGCTGCTCGATGCGATGCCTTTCGACCCACAGTGGCTGAACAGAGAGGGCAACAAAACGCAATTGGATCAACAGCTTCGTGAGAAGTTGTCGCCGCTGCTCTCATCACCGCTCAGTGACGCGGGCCCGCCATTGCCGTTTTCGGTCGAAGTGGTGGTCGCCGATCAAAGTCGCGAGTGGATGCAGCCCCTGGCTTGGAAGCCGCACTTTCAACACGTCACCGTCACGCACTGCGAAGGCGACCATCGCAGTATCACTGGCCCGCCACATTGTTTGGCTTGGCTGGAACACTCCCCGCCCCCGCAGCGCCCTGCATGAAAGCGAGTTCGATGAAACCTCAACCTGAATCTCCGACACTTCCCCCCAATCCTTTGCCCGCCGACCGTCGAAAGTTTCTGACGGCGACGCTGGCATCCGTGCTGGGTGCGTCCGCTCTCGCTCGCCAGGCCGGCACGGTCCAAGCCGACGATCCCGCTGCCACTGCACCAAGTGCTGGACAAGGAGCGGCGAAAGAACCGCTGATGAGCGTCCACGACGATTCGATGCAGTGGCCACCGGGTTGGGTCGGTAAAGAGGAGATCGTGATGCTGCTCTACCCCGGATTCACCGCACTCGATTTGTTTGGACCGCATCACATGTTCGTCCTGATGATGGGCGCGAAGGTGCACTTGGCTGCTAAGACACTCGATTCGGTTTTGACCGATACAGGCATCGAAGTTCGCCCCACGATCGCCTTCGAAGATTGCCCTCAGGCTCCCACGATCCTGTTCGTCCCTGGTGGCACCGGCGGCACCTTGGACGCGGCCAAAGACGACGCCACGCGAAAATTTGTCGCCAACCGTGGCTCGCGGGCGGACTTCGTGACCAGCGTTTGCACTGGATCAGTCCTGCTGGGCGCGGCCGGATTGCTGGACGGCTACAAGGCCACGTCGCACTGGATCACCCGAGACCTGTTGTCCGAATTTGGAGCCACCCCGGTTGATGAGCGAGTGGTCATCGACCGCAACCGCATCACCGGCGCGGGCGTGACCAGCGGTTTGGACTTTGGACTGAAGCTCGTCCAAGACCTCCGCAACGACGAGTACGCAGCGGCCGTTCAGCTGTTCGCCGAATACGACCCACAACCCCCGATCGACCAAGGCAGTGTCGCCAAAGCCGATCCCCAAATCAGCGGCCTGCTGATGCACATGCACGAACCATTCCGACAAATGGTTCGCGATTTAAAGAACGTTCAGTAACCCCCCTTTCTCCCTTCTCGAAGTAAGAACCTACACCATGACATTGCGACCTTTGATTCTCTCTCTTGCCGGCCTTCTTGTTTTCGCGTCCAGCGCTCATGCGGCGGTCGTCACCAGCGGAACAGCTGTTTTCACCTTTAACAACAATTCCGCGTTGTTCTCTGGTGGTGGAGGCCCGCTGATATTAAACCGGTTCTATGGGACGGGGGTCACCACGGCCACATCCGCTGACCTTCTGGCTGGAACCGGAGGGGATCCAATCACCATTCCTGGAACCGGCTTGGTGGAACTTTCTGCATCGATCAATGGTGCAAGCGTCTCCAACCCGACAGGGCGATCAAGACAGACAACGAACCTCGATGTTGATTTCGCGAATGTGCTATCGACATGGGGAGCTGGCGAACAGGTTGGCATTGATGCAGTGATTCGGCATCAAGTCGATCCTCGCGACGGTGGCGGTGTCGTTGGGCTGGGAGACTTTTCACTCGTCAACAACGCGGGAACGCTAACGTTGTTCAACAATCTTAGTTTCCCAGCAGACGCATTCACGATCGACAACGCAGCGTTCACATCCAATGCCGACGGGTTCACGCTCAATGGCGACCTCTTGGTATCTGGATCACTGGCTGTTTTGACCGGCGTCACAATGGGGACCAACGTCGGTTCGTTTTCCCTAAACGTCACGGCTGTCCCAGAACCATCATCCATGGCGATACTCGGACTCGGATCACTTGCCGCGGTCGCTTACCGTCGACGCAGCAAGGCAATCGCTTGATGTCTCGACGCGGATTCACACTGGTCGAACTCCTCGTCACGATCGGGATCATTGGGATCCTGATCGGGTTGCTGCTGCCTGCTGTCCAATCCGTGCGGGAATCGACACGGCGGATGCAATGCCAGGATCGCATGCGGCAGATTGGATTGGCGACGTTGTTGTTCGAAGATGTTCACAAGGCGTTGCCTGCGGCGACTTATGGTGAACCTTACAGTTATCTCAAAACGGGCAACATGAAGGACGGAATCTCCGGAAGCCCGTTCACCGAGTTGTTGCCGTTTATCGAGCAACAAGCGATTTGGGAACGCTACGATTGCGAAAAGGACTGGTTTCATGAGGACAACCAAACCGCAGTCAACGCGCCGCTGACTCTGTACCGGTGCCCCTCCGCCGTCGGCGATTCCACTCAACGGGGCATCCAACGCGTGGTGGGGTCGACACTC
>NZ_JBICHO010000179.1:0-4003 GCF_043100905.1 Rhodopirellula sp. JB055
TCGTCGCCTCGTCCACTACGATCAACCCTCACTTTTAACTTTGACAAACTACTAGGCGACGGGGCAACCTGGCGTCCGATGCGGATTGTTATTCCGTGACGATTTGGAACGGATTGGCGGGAGCCTCGGATTCCTTTTGGAATCGTTCCGCCAGATCCACGTCTGTTTTCGAGAGGGCTGCCAGCGGGACTTCGATCGTTTTGTCATCGGCGGATTTCAGGCGAAGCTTGCCGTCTTTCACCGCGAGGAACGATGCCTCGATTTTGAACTTGCCGGTTTTGTCGGTCCAGGTTCGGATGGCATCCATTTCCGGTTCGGAATCCACTTCTTCCTCGTTCATCTCGTCCGGTTCATTCACCGCCAGCTTCGGTTTCGGTGCGGCACGTCGGGTTCGTGGGGCTGGCCGTGTGTTGACATGTTGCTGAACCGTGTCTGGGGGATACCGCAACAGCGAAACGTTGACGCGTTCGACTCGGCCGCGACCGCCGACGGACTGGACCGAGACTTCATTGCGGTTGTGGATCTCTTTCACTTCCACTGCTTCATAACCACTGAATCGTTCTCGCGATTTGGCGAGGATCTGGCCGACCACCAAGCGGCTCGCCGTGGTGACAGGGGCACCGGTCCGTTTCACCGTTCCGATCCCGCGGCTGTAATCGCGACGGTCTTCCGCCATCTGCTTGATCGATTCGTCGTAGCGAGCGGCCGCCGAATAGTAAAAGTATTTCAGGTTGTTGTCGGAGATTTCTGCCCGTTTGAGGAGCGCTTGTGCGAGCTCGGGCTCTTGTCGTTGATTCCTGGAATTCAGTTCTGACATGGCACGGTGAGCCTCAGCGACCGACGAACCCGGGGCCAACGCTCGCAGCCACTGCTTGCGTTCCGCGTCCGTGAATGGGCGCGTGCGTTTGAGAGTCGCTTCTTTCGCCGCAGCGATTTTGGCGGCGCGTTCCTGTTTCGTTTCGCGAACAAGCGAGATGGAAACGGGAACCTTCACTTCCACACCATCCTCGGTTTGGAAGATCACCCGATTGATCTGCAGTTGTTCGTAGAACCCGTCGTCCAAGTTGAAGAACGCTGTGCCGTCGCCTTGCATCTTCAGTGGCGGATCGGATTCGGGAGCCGACAACTCGTATTGATGGTCGATCTTCATCCGGTTTCGGACCGCTGGATGAGCGACGTACTTCCACTTCTCTGTCGCGATGGAAAGTTTTTTGTTGTTGATCCCCGCTCGGCTGGCGAAGGAGGGTGTCATCCCAAAGGGACTGCTGACGCGAGCGATGGTGGTCGTGTCGGAAACGTCCCATGTCACCGCGACCTCGGCTCCGTTTTTGAAGGCACGCGGATTGACGGGAACAGCGCCCGCGGGTGGCAGCGGAGCGATGCCGAGTTGGCCGATTGTGCCGAGCAGGAGGCCCATCATTTCATCTCGCTGCACCACTTCGACTTTGCCGAGCGGGGTGATGCCCAGCAAAGCTCCTCGACAGGAAACGGATTCGAGAGTCGGTAGTGAGGAGTCGCTGCTGCTGCGAAAGAACGAGGGTGGACGGGAGTGTTTGCCTTGTAGGTCGCCCGTCACCGTCAACTGGATCAGTTCTGGTTCGGCCGATTTGACGTAGTAAGTCAACGAGCCGGGATACTTGCCCGCATCCTTGCCGGTGCCGATCTGGAGGTTGATTTTGTAAGTGACTGAGGCGCCAACTTGATCGCTGAATCGGACGGGATCAGCCGCAGTGGCCGCTGAAATATCAAGCAGAGAGCCGACCAGGAAGACGGCAAGCAGGAGGCGGCCAACCAGAGCGGTGCGCGAGCCTTTCGATTGATGAGACATGTGTTCGGTGCCTGACAACAATGGGGGATGACAGTCCCCATCTTAATGGCAGGCAACATCCCATGTGAACGGAAACAGCCACGGTTGAGCGACTGTTTCCTCAAACGTTCACATTTCGTCTCAGACGTTTTGTGCGTACCGGCGTTGCAGCGATTCGACCTTCATGGGGGTGTCACGCATGGCAACCATGGCTCGCACGGCGGCTTCGGCGGCTGCCAAAGTTGTGATGCAAGGTACGCCGTGTTGAACGCCCGCCGCGCGGATCTTGCCTTCGTCGGTCCGGGCACCCTTGCCCGACGGCGTGTTCAGAATCAACTGAACGTCGTCGTTTTTCAGATAGTCGATCATGTTGGGATGACCTTCGGACAGCTTCTTCACTCGGGTCACGGCGACGCCGGATTCTTCCAAACGGACCGCGGTTCCCTCGGTGGCCAGCAGTTCGAAGCCCAAGTCAATCAAAGACTTGCCGAGCGATTCAGCGGCCTCTTTGTGGTTGGCGGACAGTGACAAGAAAATTTTGCCTGATTCCGGCAGCACCGTTCCTGCAGCCAATTGGCTCTTCGCGAATGCGATCGAGAACAATTCGCTGACGCCCATGACTTCGCCTGTGCTTCGCATTTCGGGGCCGAGCACGATGTCGACGCCGGCGAATTTCCGGAACGGCAGCACGCTCTCTTTGATCGAAACGTGGCGCGGAATCGGTTCTTCCGTGACGTTCAGGTTTTGCAGCGTTTCACCCGCCATGACTTTCGTTGCGATGTTCGCGACGGGGACACCGGTGGCTTTGGCGACGAACGGCACCGTGCGGCTGGCACGTGGGTTCACTTCCAAAATATAAAGCGTTGCCTGGTTGCCTTCCATCTTGACGGCGAACTGAATGTTCATCAGGCCAACGACGTTCAAGCGAGCGGCCAACTTGCGGGTCGCATCGCGAATTTCGGCCAGAACCGGTTGAGTCAGGCTGAACGGTGGGATGCAGCACGCCGAGTCGCCGGAGTGAACACCGGCTTCTTCGATGTGTTCCATGATCCCCATGATCACGCAGTCGTTGCCATCGCTGACCGCGTCGACGTCGACTTCGGTGGCGTCTTCGAGGAAGCGGTCGATCAGGACGGGTTGTCCATCGGCAACGATGAAGGCTTCTGCGACATAGCGGGCGAATTGGGAGTGGTCGTAGCAGATTTCCATCGCGCGGCCGCCCAACACAAAGCTGGGGCGAACGAGTGCGGGATAGCCGATCCGTTTGGCTTCCACACGAGCTTCGTCCATATTGCGAGCGATGCCCGATGGCGGTTGCCGCAGGCCAAGCTCGTCGATCAGGCTGCTGAACAATTCGCGGTCTTCGGCCGCGTCGATCGTGTCGACGCTGGTCCCGATGATTGGCACGCCGGCCTGTTCCAAACCACGAGCCAAGTTGAGCGGAGTTTGGCCACCGAACTGAACGATCACGCCGTCGGGCTGCATCGCATCGCAGATGTTCAGCACGTCTTCGATCGTCAATGGTTCGAAGAACAGGATGTCCGAGGTGTCGTAATCGGTGCTGACCGTTTCCGGGTTGCTGTTGACCATGATCGATTCGATGCCCATCTCTTGCAGGGCAAACGAAGCGTGGCAGCAGCAGTAATCGAACTCGATACCCTGACCGATTCGGTTGGGGCCACCACCCAAAATCACGACCCGTTTCTTGTCGCCCTTGGCAGGGACTTCGGTTTCGGCTTCGTAGGTGCTGTAGTAGTACGGCGTGAAGGCTTCGAATTCAGCCGCACAGGTGTCGACGCTCTTGTAGACCGGGCGGATGCCCATTTCCAAGCGTTTGGCGCGGACCTGTGATTCGGTTTTCGACGTGATCGTGGCGATTTGTCGATCCGAGAAACCGCGTCGTTTCGCGTCTCGCATGGTGTCCGCATCGATCGCGTCCAGTTTGCCAATCGAACGCAGGTTGTCTTCGGTTTCGATCAGTTGTTGCAGGTGATCGAGGAACCAAGGGTCGATGTTGGTCAATTGGTGAATTTCCGACGCGGTCATCCCGTCTTTGAACGCGTAGCGGATGTAGAAGATGCGTTCCGAACCAGGGGTCGATAGCTTGGCTCGGATCTCATCTCGGCTGGGTTGGTCTTCGGTTCCCCAGAGATCTTTCGGGTCGCTGCCGAATCCAAACGCGCCGACTTCCAGACC
>NZ_JBICHO010000180.1:0-4932 GCF_043100905.1 Rhodopirellula sp. JB055
ATCACAATTTTCATCTATCTGATTATCTAAGATTTCCTCCGCACTGGGGTTGATGTTCGGGTCGGAATCATCACAGTCATCGGCTTGGTCGAACCCATCTTGGTCAAGGTCATCATCCAGCGTGTTTGGGTCGCAGTCGTCGAGCGGCGTGAAGCGAGCGGATTGACGCTGACTCGGGTGCTCTCTTTGTTCCGACATGGATGCCAGGCCATTGCTCACATTGAGTCGTCAGCGGCGTTCGTCAGTCGTAGGCCAGGTTCCACCTGGCAATTGTTCTACGCCGAGCAAATTTATTCTCTCGAAGGCGTTTTGATTGGACGCCTCGCTTGGTTCCCAAGCATCGGCTCGACTGCCAGGTGGAACCTGGCCTACGGTTGGACGGTGCGGAAGTTCCGGGGCCGTTACGGTTGGACCATCAGTGGTTGGCCGGCAACGAGTCGGTGGCCGCGTTTGAAGTCCAGGCCGGACATCTCTTTCTTGCCGGCTGGTTGAAGTCGCTCGATGATGACTTGCCCGTCGCCGCAGCCAATGGCCAGTTCATCGTGTTCCATCACGTGGCCCACGTTGGCGGGATCGGTTTCCAAGGTTTCTAAGCGGACTTCGCGAATCGCAAGTCGCAACGGCGGTTTGTTTTCGTTGACAACCGCATGGGTGAATGCGACCGGCCAAGGCTGCATGCCTCTTACCAGGCAATCGATCTCGCGGCCCGTTGCGGACCAATCGATTTGTGCCTCGGCTTTGGACAATCGCGGAGCCTTGGAAACTTTTGCTGGGTCCTGTGGTTGGCCAAGCGTTCCATGAGTGTCGAGCGACTCAATGGTTCGCAGCAACGCGATGGCTTCCAGTGTGGCGTCGACACCAATGTCGGAAAGGCGGGCTTCGAGGTCGCCGGAGGTCTCGTCGTCACGGATGGGAGTGGTTCGGGAGGCAACGATCGGACCACCATCAAGGCGTGGGGTCATGTGAATGACTGATACGCCGGTTTCGCGGTCGCCGGAAAGGAGAGCTCGCTGGACCGGCGCGGCACCTCGGTAGGCGGGCAGCAAGGATCCATGCAGGTTGATCCCGCCCAGGCGTGCGGCTTGCAGTGCTTCGGGTTTCAGGATTTGGCCGTAATCGCAAACGACCAGCAGGTCCGCCTTCAGTTCCGTGAGGCCGGCAATGGTTTCCGGATCATTGATGCTGGCGGGAGCATCGACGGGCAGGCCATGCGATTCGGCCCATTCGCGGACCGGTTGGGGTGGTGGGCCACCGCGGCTTTTGATGGGCGGCAGTGGTCGCACGAACACGCGGGCGATTTCGTCGCCGGAGGAGTCCAGTTGTTGCCGAATCGCTTCGAACGATGGCACCGCGAAAGGGCCGGTGCCCATCAGCACGTATCGGAGAGGCTCAGCCATTCGAGGTGGTCCCGCCGGTGTACATGGCTTCCCACTCGGCTCGTTGCTGGGCCAGTTTGGCTTCGTCGGCGATCGACCCGGTGCCCTGCTTGGACTCGTAGTCGGTTTTGAATTCCTCGAGTTGGTCTTCGATGTCGCGAAGGCCTTCTTCGCCGATGCGGTCAAAGAACATGATGCCGTCGAGGTGGTCGACTTCGTGTTGGACCACGCGGGCCATGAACCCGTCCAGGACTTGGTTGATCTCGTTGCCCTGGAGATCAAAGCCGCGCAAGCGAACTGATTTGGGGCGTTTGACTTGGCCGTAGATGCCCGGCACGCTGAGGCAGCCTTCTTGGGCCGTGTCGTTGCCTTTGGGGCGGTCGATTTCGGGGTTGAGGATCACCCAGGACTCGCCCTCGTCGCGTTTTCCGGTGGGGTTGGCAACGAACATGCGGATGGGCAAGTCGAATTGGTTGGCGGCCAGGCCGACGCCATCGAACTCGTACATCAAGTCGAGCATCTCTTCGGCCATTGATTTCAGCTTGGCATCCACACGCGCGATGGGACGTCTGTTGTGTCGAAGTGTCGGGTGCGGGAATTGATTGATCGACTACGGCTTGATGAAGGCGGCAAAAAGATGAAACGGCGGATGAGTTCAATCAATCCCGCAGCTTATCAAACTTCCGGCGGATCATCACGCTCCCAACAAGCCGCGGCGTGCGGTCGATCTGGTAATCCGGGGCGATCGGTTCGGCAACGGTCCACCGCGATCGGGCAGCGGTCGGCGAACGAGCAACCGGGATAGAACTTGTCCGGCGAGGGCACTTCGCCTTGCAGCACGATTCGTCGTCGCTGGGCAGCTATTGCGGGGTCGGGGACCGGGACGGCGGACAGGAGAGCTTCGGTGTAAGGGTGTTTGGGATCGGCGTAGAGTTCTTCTGCTGTGCCAAGTTCTGCGATTCGGCCGAGGTACATCACCCCGACTCGAGTCGCGATGTGACGAACAACGGCCAAGTCGTGAGCGATGAAAAGGTACGCCACACCGAGTCGTTGCTGCAGGTCCATCATCAGGTTGATGATTTGGGCCTGGATGGAAACATCCAGTGCCGACACCGGTTCGTCACAAAGGATCAAATCCGGCTGCACCGCGAGGGCCCGAGCAATCCCGATGCGTTGGCGTTGGCCGCCGCTGAATTCGTGAGGGTAGCGGTTCAGGAATCGTGGGTTGAGGCCAACCAATTCCATCAGACGCAAAACTTCGAGTTGGCGGTCTTTGCCGGACGCCAGTTTGTGAACCGTCAAGGGTTCGCCGATGATACCGCCAACGGTCATTCGGGGGTTGAGACTGGCAAAGGGGTCTTGGAAAACCATTTGCACGCGGCGTCGATACGGCAGCATCTCTTTGTCGGACAGTCCCGCGATTGATTTGCCGTCGACCAGGACGTCACCGGACGTTGGGTGGACCAAGTTAATGATCGCGCGGGCGGTGGTTGATTTTCCGCAGCCAGATTCTCCGACCAGTCCCAGTGTTTCGCCTTTGGCAATGTTGAAGGACACGCCGTCAACGGCTCGGATCAGTCCTTGTTCTGGATTGAACAGCGACCCACGGCGAAAGGGGAAGTGAACCTTCAGGTCGTTGACCTGCAGCAGCGGCGGATCCGAGATGGCGTTGCCGGATTCTTTGGTTGCTTCGTGGGTGGCGTGGGCTGAGCTCATGACGGCATCTCCACATGACAGGCCGCGAGGTGAGGTTGCACGATGGGTAGGTTCGCTTCGCCAGCGGGTTCCGCTTTCATTTGAAGCGTTGGTTCTTCTTGCTCACAAACCGGTTGCACGAAACTGCATCGGGGTGAGAACGCGCAGCCGACGATGGGTTCGGACATGTCTGGCGGGCCGCCGGGAATCGCCAGCAGTTTCTCGTGACGATCGGTGTCAAATCGTGGCAGTGAGCCAAGCAATCCGAGTGTGTAAGGATGTTGGGGCGATGCGAAGAGGTCGTTGACGTTCGCTTTTTCGACGATGCGTCCGGCGTACATCACCATCACGCGGTCCGCGACACCGGCGACCACGCCCAGGTCGTGAGTGATTAGGACGATCGCGGTTCCCTTACGCTCTTGTAGATCAGCCAGCAGGTCCATGATCTGAGCTTGGATGGTCACGTCGAGCGCGGTGGTCGGTTCGTCGGCGATCAGCAGTTCTGGTTCGCAGGACAGGGCCATCGCGATCATCACGCGTTGCCGCATCCCGCCACTGAATTGGTGTGGGTAATCGCGAAGACGTTTTTCAGGTGATGTGATGCCAACCAAACCCAGCATTTCGACCGCGCGTGCAGACGCGTCTTTCTTTGTGAGTCCCAAGTGCAACCGAGTCATTTCGGTCATTTGTTGCTCGATGGTCATCAGTGGGTTCAGCGCCGTCATCGGATCCTGGAAGATCATCGAGACATGCCGGCCGCGAATGCTTTGCAATTCACGATCGGACATCTTCAGGAGGTCGCGACCTTGGAACAGCGCCGTTCCGGAATCGATTTGTCCCGGCGGTTGTGGGATCAGTCCCATCATCGCCAAGTTGGTGACACTCTTCCCGCTGCCTGACTCTCCAACGATGCCGACAGTTTCCCCCGCTCGAACATCAAAAGATATCCCGCGAACGGCTTGGACTTGCCCCTCATCGGTTTTGAAGCTGACCTTGAGATCTGAAACCTGGAGGAGCGGTTGTTGGTTCTCACGAGGGGCGTTGTTTGCGTCTGTTGATGCGGGCATTGAGGAAGCAACAGGCGATCCGGAGGCTGAGTTCATCGGTTTTTCATCTTTGGATCCAACGCGTCACGCAAACCGTCGCCCAAGAAGTTCAAGGCGAACAGGGTCATGGCCAGAGCGGCGCCTGGGAAAATGACTACCCACCAAAAAAGTTTGACGCTGGAGAGAGCTTCCACGCCGTCGTTGAGCAACAAACCCCAAGACACATCCGGTGGGGCAACGCCCAGTCCGAGGAATGAAAGAAAGGCTTCGAACAGCATCACGGCGGGGATGGTCAAGGTCAGGTAAACGATGACGATGCCGAGCACGTTGGGCACCAAGTGTCGAAACACGATCCGCATCGACGAGGCACCAATCGTGCGAGCTGATTCAATGAACTGTTCTTGGCGAAGCGACAGCACTTGGCCGCGAACGACACGCGACATCGTCAGCCAATAGATCGCGCCGATGATGATGTAGAAGATCATGATCTGATCGATGCCGTAGCTTTCCAGCCATGCCTTCACGCTTTCTTCGCCCAAGAACGTGACAAGGTAGATCACAACGAAAATGAACGGGATCGAATACAGCATGTCGACGATTCGCATCATCGTGGCATCGACCCATCCACCGAAGTAGCCGGCGATCGCGCCGTAGCTGACGCCAATGACCAAGCTGACCAACGTCGCGACCACACCGACGACCAGCGAAACGCGTGCACCCCAGAACACTCGAGCGAGCAAGTCGCGTCCGAGTTTGTCGGTTCCGAAAATCGAAGGCACCGCGTAGTCGCCAAAGATCGCGACGCGGATTTGCAC
>NZ_JBICHO010000181.1:0-17315 GCF_043100905.1 Rhodopirellula sp. JB055
GTTCCGATCAATGACTGCGAAAAGAAGACGGTCGAATGTCGATTGGTCCCTCAGCTAATGCAAATGAAGATCTATCGTCGCAAAGAGGGAAGCCGAACGGTCTACGACGTTTATGTCATCAACGATCCAGATCCGAACTCACCGTTCCACGCTGGTGGAATGCCCGCCAAATGGCTCATTCTGCATTGCGCAACAGCTGAACAAGTTCGCGCCCAACTTCCCAATGCCACCAAACAAGATGGCACACCGATCGTCAATAAATCGACGAAAGGTAAATCGACTCCAAACAAGGAAGCCAACGTGAACATTGAAATGGTCGTCAAGGAATCGATACTCAAAGAATACGCTGACCAACTTCAAGAAGAATCGGCGGAAGATTCGGAAACCACAAAGGCCGGGGACAACTCATCTGAGGAGACCGTTGCGAAGGTTTCCAAAAGCCAAAAGAAGACGGAAGCCAAAGGGTAACCCACGTCCCGTTCACTCGGAATCCTGGTCGTCCTGCGCAGTCAGCTCAGGGCGACCAAACCGAGGGTCCGCGTTGGCATGGGCTACTCTCAACGCCTCACAGATTCTGTCCTTCCATGGCCTTTGACAGACACGAACATAGCTGACGGCGTTCACTTGATTGATTAGGCTCAGTTGCACCTCTCCTACGACAGGGCGCCGAGACGCGATGGCATATTGCAGAACGACGCCGAGCAACGAGTGCCGACACACCGTTCACAACCTCGATTGGTCCACTCCCTATCACCGCCAGTTCGGGATCTCCGCCTCGGATCCCACGCAACCTTCCACCGTCAAAACGTTGCATCCAAGATGCCGACCGACACTTCTACAACGCCAAACAATCCGGCCGAAATCAAGTCTGCGGGTGATGGTTCGCTGCCACCAGTTTTGCAAACAAAATACTGGACCGGCGCCATCGTTTGGGGTTACGCTGGGGGTCTCCCACCTCCCGCGAAGCAGATGTCCCACCTATGTCGCGAACCATCCTTGCCGTCCTGGCGATCGTTCTCGTTGACTCGAACTTGCGAGCAGACGTGGACTATGAGTCTGATATCAAACCTCTCTTCCAAGAGAAATGCGGTGCTTGTCACGGCGTCCTCAAACAAGAAGGCGGGCTACGACTTGACGCTGGGTCCTTGATCCGTGGTGACGAAAGCCCAAACGGGCTGTTGGATTTCGATCAACCGGCTGATAGCGAATTGATTCGTCGAGTCGCGACTTCGGATCCAGACGAACGGATGCCGCCCGAAGGAGAAGGCACACCCCTGTCGGATCAACAGATCGAATTGCTGAAGCAGTGGATCCAACTCGGAGCACCAAGCCCGCCTGACGAAGAGATCATTGAGTCCCCGTCAGAACACTGGGCTTACCAGACTCCCACTCGCCCCGAACTGGCAACCGACATCCCAGAACCTTGGTCGTCGAATCCCATCGACGTCCTGATGTTCGACCTGTGGCGGCAAAGCCAACTGGATCCGGTTCCCCCCGCCGATCCCTCCCTTGCGTTGCGTCGCCTCCACTTGGATGTGACTGGGTTGTCGCCATCTCGCAAGGACCAGGCCGAGTTTGCAGCGGATCCTTCCAGCGACGCTTGGCGGCAGCGAATCGACCGTTTGCTCGACGATCCCGCTTACGGCGAAAAGTGGGGACGGCACTGGATGGATGTTTGGCGATACAGCGACTGGGATGGCTACAAAAATGAACTCCGCGGCAGCCAACGACACATCTGGCATTGGCGTGATTGGATCATCGAATCGCTGAATGAGGACAAAGGCTACGACCAAATGATCCACGAGATGTTGGCGGGCGATGAGATCGCCCCCGAGGATCTCGACACGCTCCGAGCGACCGGATTCCTGGTTCGCAACTTTCACAAAAGCAATCGCGACATCTGGCTGGACGCAACCGTTGAACACACCGCGAAAGCTTTCCTTGGAATGACGATCGCCTGCGCACGGTGCCACGACCACAAGTACGACCCGATTTCACAACAAGAGTACTACGCGTTTCGAGCGATTTTCCAACCCCACCGAGTCCGCACCGAACGTCTGCCGGGGCAACCCGACACGGCCAAACTCGGGCAACCCGACACGGCCAAACTCGGGCTGCCGCGAGCCTACGATGCGGACCTGAACGCCCCGACCTTTTTGTACGTGCAGGGAAACGAGAAGAATCCCGACAAAGACCATCCGATTGATCCGTCGGTGCCGGAGATCGTCGAAGTCCCCTTCGCGATTCAGCCCGTTGAACTGTCGAATCTCGCCGCCAATCCTTTCCTGCGGGACTACATCGAATCCGAAGAAGTTTCCGCCGCAGAGAGAAAACTTGCCTCCGCCCAAAAGTCACATCGCGAGTCCCAAGCCAAGGACGATGCGATCGCTCGTCAACAGGTTGCCGTTGCCGAAGCAAACCTGAAATCTGTTCGCCAACGTTGGGCCGCCACCAAAGCCAAACTCGTTGGTTCGAACCCAAACAATGTCGAACCGGCCACCGATCAAACTGCCCCCGCTGACCTAGCCATCCAGGCCGCAAAGTCCGAACGA
This sequence comes from Rhodopirellula sp. JB055, assembly GCF_043100905.1. Lineage (NCBI taxonomy): Bacteria > Pseudomonadati > Planctomycetota > Planctomycetia > Pirellulales > Pirellulaceae > Rhodopirellula > Rhodopirellula sp. JB055. The sequence continues at coordinate 2,553 of NZ_JBICHO010000181.1, forward strand.
ACCCTGCGTTTTCAACAAGCCTTGCTCGATGTGCTGAAACAACGCGTCGCGGTCACCACCGCCAAAGAATCGAAAGAAACAGACGAATCCAAAAAGAAGGCGGCTCTCGACGCGGCCAACAAAAAGCTGATGGACCTCGAGAATAAGCTGGTCGAAGCTTCCGTCAAACTGGTGACCAACGACGATGCGTTCACCCCCGTTGGCAAAAGCTACCCGTCCACCAGCAGCGGTCGTCGCACCGCACTCGCCCACTGGACCACCGCCCCAGAGAATCCCTTGACCGCGCGCGTTGCCGTCAACCACATTTGGACGCGATACTTCGGCCAACCACTGGTTCCCAGTGTGGACGACTTCGGACTTCGAGCCGCTCAACCGATCCATCACAATCTACTGGATTGGTTGGCCGTGGAACTGATCGAAAATGATTGGAGCATGAAGCACATCCATCGTTTGATCCTGCAATCACGGACCTATCAACTCGCTTCATCCGCGACGGTGGAATCCGAAGGCACTTTCGCGAAGAACGTTGAAATGGATCCGGACAATTTGTTCTTCTGGCGGGCCAACGTTCGTCGTCTGGAAGCCGAACTGGTTCGCGACAATCTGCTCGCCATCGCCGGGACGCTGGACCAATCCATGGGAGGCCCCGACATCGATTTCAACCAAGGCGAAACCACGCCGCGACGCAGCGTCTACTTCCGCCACGCCTATGAGAAACAAATGCCAATGTTGGTTGTCTTCGATGCTGCCAACCCAACCGATTGCTACCGCCGATCAGAAAGCATCGTCCCGCAACAAGCACTCGCGCTCGCGAACAGTCCGTTGGCGATCGATCAATCTCGCACCACTGCGGCGCGTTTGAATGCCGAAGCTAGCGATGATCCCACGTTTGTCACGGAAGCCTACGCCGCCATTTTCGCACGTGAACCCAGCGACAGCGAACGCTCCGCCTGCGAATCGTTCTTGATTCACCAAGCGACCTTGCTGGCAGATTCCGAGAAGCTTTCCCCTTCCCTCGGTGCGGCCAAAACCACGGTCCCGCCAGCAACCGATGCGAACCTTCGCGCACGTGAAAACTTGGTTCACGTCTTGTTCAACCACAACGACTTTGTGACGGTGCGATGACCATGCAATTTGGAAACAACCGACCACACTCCTTCTCAGAACGGCACCGCCGCGGTTTCCTGCAAGACCTCGGCCTGGGATTCGGTAGCGTCGCGCTGTCCAGCCTTCTGCAAGGCGACGCGACCGCTCATGCTGACGTGATCGCGGAAGGCGAACTGAAAAAGATCGCTCCGAAAGCCAAGAGTGTGATTTGGCTGTTCATGATTGGCGGCGCCAGCCACATGGAAACCTTCGATCCCAAACCGCAACTGAACAAACTGGCCGGCAAAACGATCAAAGAGACGCCGTACGCCAAAGTTCTTGAATCACCCTATCTGGCCAACGAACGCGTCGTCGCGTTTGACCCCAACAACGGATTCATCCGCAACGAAATCTATCCTTTGCAGGTCGGCTTCGCACCGCGTGGCGAGAGCGGAATTGAGATCAGCGACTGGTTCCCACATGTCGGAGAATGTGCCGACGATCTCTGCGTGATCCGGTCGATGTGGACCGAAGACAGCAACCACGGTGCTCAATTGCAATTTCACACGGGCCGCCATCGCGTTGACGGTTTCTTTCCCACCGTCGGTTCGTGGGCGACCTATGGCCTGGGTTCGCTCAACGATAACTTGCCCCAATTTGTTGTGATGGGAACGCCCGTCGCCGATTGCTGCGGCGGTCGTGAATGTCACCGTGCAAACTACTTGGGGCCTCAATACGATGGCATTCCGCTGGACATCGATTCGGACATCCCGCTGCCTTATGCGGCCCCACCCGGCGGCGTCTATCAAGAAGAACAGGCCGGCGAGTTTGAACTGCTTCGTCAACTGAATCAAATCTCGTCAGAACAGTTCCCAACCGACGAAGCGTTGCGTGCCCGAGTCCGTTCGTATGAATTGGCATTTCGAATGCAAACCGCGGTCCCCGACGTGGTGCGTCTGGAGGACGAAACCGCTCAGACTCAGCGAGACTATGGGCTGGACCAACCCGAGACCAAAGTGTTCGGACGACAAATGCTGACGGCCCGCCGATTGGTCGAGCAAGGTGTTCGCTTTGTCCAGGTCTATCACGGTAGCAACGGCGGGGCAGGGCAGTGGGACAACCACAAGGGCCTCAAAGCCGGACACACCAAACTGTGCAAACAAACCGACCAGCCCATCGGAGCGTTACTCAAGGATTTAAAACAACGCGGACTGCTGGATGAAACCCTGGTCGTTTGGGCAACCGAATTCGGACGAACTCCCGGCGCTCAATCATCCAACGGTCGCGACCATCATCCCTACGGATTCAGCGTTTGGATGGCCGGCGGCGGAGTGAAGGGCGGAATGACGCACGGGGCAACGGATGAGATTGGATTTCACGCGGTCGACGATCGCCACTATGTGACCGACATCCACGCCACCCTCTTACACCAACTCGGCCTGAATCCGCACGAGTTGGTCGTTCCCGGTCGCCAACGATTGGAAAGAGATTTCGGCCACGTCATCCACGACGTGCTCGCCTAAAAACGAACGGTCTAAGTCCAATCGCGTTTGGCACGACTGCGGAGACGGTTCGCTTCATCGTCGTCCACAAACGTTTCCGTTTGGGGATCAATCGTGAGCGTGCGATTCAAAATCCAAGACAGCGCCGCGGCATGACAGGCAATGTGCGACCGACGCATCACGGTTGAATTGCAAGTCGCCTGCTCTCGACTCTTGATGCAATCGAAGAAGTTCCGTGCATGAGCGGTGACGTCCAAACCACGCACACGCTCCGCGCTGGAAAGCTCTTTTTGCAAGGCGGGCGAAGACGCCACAATTTCACCTTCATCGCCCGTTTCAATCGAGCCATCCTCACCGATGAACCGCACTGGGCAAGTCCCCAAACGAGTGAGCCAACGCGGACTTCGATCGCCAAACGGCTCCTCCAAGAAGTCCACTTTCAACTGAATGCCGTTAGCATAGGTGCACATAATCGCGGTCTGCGAAGGCTCATACTTCACCGGCATCGTGTCGTCGGCACTCGCCGCCCATTGGCAAAGATCCAACGTGTGAGCTCCCCAATCCAGCAAACGCGCACCGCTGTCAAAGTCGTACTGACCACGCCAACGACCATCGACGTACTTCTGGTTGAATGGACGCCACGGAGCAGGCCCCAACCACATGTTCCAATCGCAAACGGCTTCGTCCGGCGTTGGCTGAGCCGGCAACCAAGTGTTGTCCAAAGTCGGCAAGTAAGCCGTGGCCTGCAACTCTTTGAGCTGACCAAGCTTTCCTGACTGAGCCACCTGCACGGCTTGGATGAAGTTGGGCACACTGCGTCGCTGCGTGCCCGCTTGAAAGATTCGCCCCGTTCGCTGGAATGTCTCATGGAGCAACTGGCAATCTTGAATCGTGATCCCGCACGGCTTTTCGCTGTAAACGTCCTTGCCAGCCTCGGCGGCCAAGATCGACGCGGCCGCATGCCAACGATCGCCCGTTGCAATCAACACCGCATCGATGTCATTTCGGGCCAGCAACTCGCGAAAGTCTTGATAAAGCTTGCAGTCCTGGTTGCCATAGTGATCATCGACCAATTTCTTTCCGGCATCACGACGTGACTGCTGAACATCAGCGATGGCAACACACCGCACATCCTTGAGCTTCAAAATGGCTTTCAAGTCGTACGTGCAACGAGGCCCGATCCCGATCACCCCCAGCGTGATGCGTTCCGATGGAGCGACCGAATCACCAGCTCCCAATGCCTCAGAAGAAATCAAATAGGGCGCCGCGAATGTCGCCGCACCAGCGGCCAATGTGGTGGACAAAAAATTGCGTCGGTGGGTCATGACTTTGCGTGGGGAGAGCGTAGCCGGAAGGATTTTCTTGGGCGGTCGCGTTGTGGCACGACACCCAATTTCATCCCCATTCTAATGGCTCAGCGCAGCTTGATGCACACGACTTCCTGGTTGTCGCGGATGTATCCCAACCCATCGGCGATCGAAAGCGATTGACGTGTTCTGCCAAACAATTTGGCTCTCCCCAACTCATGGAATCCGTCGGGAGTGACATTCACCAACACCAACTCGCCATCCATCGTTGTGATCCACAGTTTTCCGTCGGCGTGGACAAGGTTGCCTTTGCCAAAACGAGTCTTTCGCCAAACGATTTCGCCGGTGTCCGCATCAATGCACGTCAGGTGTGTGGTTGGGCCGGCTGCTCCAACGTTGTCAAAACCGTACAGATAGCCATCCACCAACACCGATGTTTGCCATTCATTTCGCATCACACTTTTGGAATCGACACTGGCCCAGTGTTCCATTGCCGCGAACTTCCCGCCCGATTCTTCGACGTCAATGAACACACAACCATGGTTCTCACCAGCAGAAATGAACACGTCGCCGTCGACCGATACCGGGTTGGCTGTGTTGCAGGCGTAAGGCGTTTCAAACTCGTACGTCCACAAGACAGCGCCGTCGACCGGGTCAATCCCCAACGCCTTGTTACCCGTCAAACTGACCACTTGTTCTCTGCCCGCCACGTTCATCAGGGTCGGAGAAGAGTACCCGGCCGGTCCGCTTCCCGCCGACCACTTCAGCCGACCGTCGCTGGTTTCGAACGCGGCCACCGCCGTGCCGCGGCCTCCGAGATGCACAATCACCGCATCCTCAACCACCAATGGCGACGACGACATCCCGTATTCCGATTCGCTAGCGCGGCACACCTTCAACGCATCCGTCCGCCAAATCAACTCGCCCGTCTTCTGATCGACCGCGCACAAGACTCCGTCACCCGTGAACGCATAGACAACTCCACGCGAAACCGCTGCGGTGGCGCGGGGCCCATCACCTTGACCATTCTTGTACTCCGCTGCCAATTCGGTTTGCCAAGCACGCTCGCCGGTTTTGGCATCGAGAGCAACGAGCAACTGATTGCCCGAACCATTGAGTGTGGTGATCGCCAAACCATCCGCGACCGTGACCGCTGACATTCCCACACCACCGGGCACCCGCCAAACAACCTCGGGACCGCCATCTGGAAACGCGTCGAGTAACGCAGTCTCTCTGGACGAGCCATCACGTTTTTCACCCAAAAACTGCGGCCAATCGGCGTGCGTCCAAGAACAGCCAACAACCGTTGCCAGCAAAACGTGGAGACTTCGGTGAATCAAGGTTTGCATGCGGGGTCTCGAACGGAGCGATCACAAGGAAAAGCAGCCCAACATGATAGCGCAATTGGTCATCTCGAGCACAACTCACTGGCGGTATACTTCTCGTCCCCACCGGCCGTCCTCCAACCCAACTGCAATTTGTGTCCCATCTTTGCTTTCTTAATGGCACCGCCATCTTGCCCGACCGCTTGCTTCCCGATGCGGTCGTCGTCTGCCGAGACGAACGAATCACGTACGTCGGAACCGCACGCTCTCGCGTTCCCGCCTCCGCGAAAATCATTGATGCGAAAGGCGGCTACATCTGCCCTGGCTTTGTCGACATTCACATTCATGGTGGGGGTGGTTCCGACGTGATGGATGGCAGCCCGGACGCAGTCCGCACGGTGTGCCAGTCCCATGCTCGTCACGGAACGACGACCATGTTCCCCACAACCAGCACCGGCACCGACGATCAAATTCACGCGATGCTAGCGGCGTGCGGTGAAGTCCGTGACACTTGGAACATCCAATCTGGCAGCAAGATCGCCGGCGTGCATCTTTATGGCCCTTACTTCGCCAAGGGGAAAACCGGTTGTCACGACGAGTCCGTGTGTCGAGCTCCCGAGGCGGCCGAATATCGCCGCTACTTCGAATCCGGCACAGTTGGCATCGCGACCTGCGCAGCGGAACTTCCCGGAGCAGCGGCGTTTTACCGACACGCGAACAAACGAGGTTGCCTGGTGACCTGCGGTCATTCCAATTCCAGTTGGGACGAGATGGAAGCCGCGTTCAAAAATGGCATGCGACACGTCGACCACTTCTGGTGTGCGATGAGCAACGTGTCCTCGGTCCGCCAGCGTCTCGGCGTACCAATGCAAGGCAGCATGTTGGAATACGTTCTGGCCAACCCCGAGATGAGCACCGAAGTCATCGCCGACGGCATGCATCTGGCACCGGAGCTACTGAGCTTTGCTTGGCGAATGAAAGGCAGCGAGCGTTTGTGCTTGGTCACCGATTGCAACCGAGCCCTCGACATGCCTCCGGGAGAATATCGATTTGGACCGGAAGCAGATGGTTCCTGGTTCACCAGCGACGGCCAAGTCGGCTGGGCGTCTCCCGGATCCTTGGCCAGTTCCGTGATGGGGATGGACCACATGGTCCGCACGATGCACAAGGTCGGAAACGCTCCTCTGCAAGACGCCGTTCGCATGGCGTCGCTGACCCCGGCCGAACGAACCGGCATCGATCAACAAGTTGGCAGCCTCACCGCCGGCAAACAAGCCGACATCGTCTTGTTGAGCAAGACATTGAAAGTGAAGCAGGTCCACATCAACGGCGAGCGTTGGTCACCGAGTCGCTAACATAGTCGGAGTTAGCCAACGCATTGAGCGGAGTGGCGAGAACAGTTGCAAGCGGACTTGGTTGCGATGAGGCTTGGCCGTCGAAAGCTGCCCGACGGAACAGTTGAGGACAACTGTTCTACTCTCACTTCACTCCGTGCGGGATCCGGCGTGTCCCCTTCGAGACCCGGTCCCATCGCATTGTTACAAAGTGCTTGGCCATCCGACGTGCCCGATGTGTATAAAATTTGGAAACACAGTCACCTTGAATCCTCGATCGCAACTGAGAAACATGAATCGACCGTCACATCTCCCCCGTTGGATCGCAGTCGCCACCGCATTGGTCTTCTACTCAAACGCTGTTTCGAGCCTCCATGCTCAGCGCCCAGGCGGACGCAGGGGTGCTCCCACGGTCGACGAACCTTTTGTTGGCATCACGACATCGGATGGCAAGCAGAAAGGCCTGTTCACAATCGAGTCCACCGGCGTCTCCACCGAACCCGTTCGCGTCGCAGCAGAAGCTTTCCTCGCGGGACTGACCAACCAGCAACGTGAGCGAACCGTCTTCCCTGTCGACGACACCGAATGGAGAAAATGGGACAACCGACACAGCCCCAAACGCCAAGGAGTCGGCTTCAACGAGATGACCGAAACGCAACGAACGCTTGCCTTCGAAATGCTTCAGCAAAGCCTCAGTGCCAAAGGGCTGAAGAAAACCAAAGACATCATGAAGCTGAACGGGACGCTCGGTGAACTTGCGAAACGCCCTCAGGAATACAACGAGTGGCTGTACTGGATCACAGTGATGGGAACGCCTTCCAAAACAGAACCCTGGGGATGGCAACTCGACGGGCACCACGTCGTCATCAACTACTTCATCTTGGGTGACCAAGTTGTGATGAGCCCCGTCTTCATGGGATCAGAACCCGTCGAAGCCAAGCAAGGAAAATTCGCGGGAACGATCGTGATGCAAGACGAACAGGACAAAGGTTTGAATCTGATCCAAATGCTGACCGATGACCAGCGTTCCGAAGCGATCATCATGAATCGCAAAGACGGCAACAACAATCTGACGGAAGCCTACAAGGACAACGTCAAACTGGACTACGCAGGTCTCATCGGATCAAAACTCGATGACTCTCAGAAACAAGCGTTGCTGCAATTGATCGCAGAGTACGTCGGCAACATGCGGGAAGGACACGCGAAGGTCCGTATGTCCGAAGTCGAAAAACACCTCGACGAAACCTACTTCGCTTGGATTGGCGGGACCACAGATGAAAGCGTTTACTACTACCGCGTCCACAGCCCCGTGATTTTGATCGAGTTTGACCACCAACGCCGAGTCGCTCCGTTCCGGACTTCGAAACCGACGCGTGATCACATTCACACTGTCGTCCGAACACCCAATGGCAACGACTACGGCAAAGACGTTCTACGCCAACACTACGAATCGCATTCACATTGATCGCGAGAATGGCTTGAGCTAGTCAGCAGGAACGATCGGGCGTCACCATTTGAGCCGTTTGGGCGTTCGCCTCGGTCATCCAATCTTTGGGGTTGCAGGTCGAGCGACGCCGTTCAGGCGTACGCGAGGGAGAGGGCCGAGCATGTGAATCGACGCGTATTGCCCTCCCCGGAATTCTCGCTGAACGCTCGCATTCCGACCCTGCCCAACTGCGTTCGGGAGAGTGATTTCAACCTTGCGAGCACGGGCACTTCAAAACTGCACGACCTCCTGCGTCGGGGGAGAGGTGACTGAAGACAGAAAACCGCCTCCAGAACCCATGCACGTTGCGGTATCAATACCAAAGACGGGATAGTCCAGAGTTAGCCTCGGTTGTACGTGGTAGCACCAACGCTTCCCGAAATGGCTGCAATGCCGAAACACTCCTGCCGACCGACTTAGCTTTCAGCTCCGCCTTTTCGCACGTGGCGGGGGCGGATGATGTGGGTTGCCAACCCCAGGGCTCCGAACAATCGGATCACGTAATAATTGGGATCGATTTCCCACCAACGATGTTGAACCGATGCGCTGGCCGGATCCGCGTGATGGTTGTTGTGCCAACCTTCACCGGCCGTCAGCAAACTCACAAACCAGTTGTTTCGGCTATCGTCGGTCGTTTGGTAATTTCGATATCCAAACACGTGGGTGATCGAATTGACGGACCAAGTGATGTGCCAAACCCACACGGTTCGTGCAATCACTCCCCACACGAACACGCTGGCTGCCATCCGGTAGGCCTCGGCGTTGTTGCCGTAGACGAGCGTCGAAATCCCGACGGCCAACAACGCGTACACAAACGCATGTGCGAGATAGAACATTCCCGCCGGGCTGGGTAGTTTCTCGATCCATCGGTAATAAGGGTCCGACAGTATGTCTCGGGCATACTTTTCATACATCGAAAACGTCGCCATGCGTGTCCGACTTTCATGCACCAACCATCGCACGTGAGCCCACATGAAACTGATGCGTGGCGAGTGTGGATCTTCCGCGTGATCAGAATGACTGTGGTGCATGCGGTGCCAAGCCACCCAGTGCGCCGGCGTTTCTTGGGCGGTGCACATGGCCAACGTCACCAGAGTTCGCTCGAACCACTTGGGCGACCGAAAACTGCGGTGCGACAACATGCGGTGGTAACCGATTGGAATCGCCATTTGTCCGAAGACAATCACACCAACAACAAACGCTGCGACCCCGGCCCAAGAAAAGAAATAGGGCAACAAGACCAACAGCGTCAGCAAGTGCAGGGTCACGAAAAAGATCGTGTAATCCCAACGGACCGAACGCTTGGTTGGATCACTGTAGGAATGCTCCTGCGAAGCCTTGTCGGTCCGAGCGGGAGATGCAGGTTGAGTTGGAGACTGCAAACCGACTTTGGGACTTCTCCGTCCAGTCTTTCCAGACCTAGCTGGAATCGTTGCCGCCTCAGTGGTCATCATGATACCTGGATTGCGTTCGCGGCTAAGATATTTGTTTCGATCAGAACCAGCCGTGTGCCCGATCGAGCCGCAGCATATCGTATCGAGGGTAGAAAGAAAGAACGATTTTCGAAGGTTGAAGACGGCTTCACTTGATACCGGCGCTTCGATCGGATCACATCAAGTTTCCCGCTTGTAACCGAGCACTCAACTGAATGGGCGGGATACAACAACCACCATGAATCAAAGTGATTCCGATCGACCGCAGCGTTCAAATTGAGACCAATCAGTTATGGTGTGCACCGTCCGCAATACCAAACCTGCGTCAAGTTTGACGACACGAACCAGCCTGAACCACCCTTCGCCCACGTCTGACCACTGATGGAAACCCAACCAAGCGAATCGATTGCATCCACCTCACCGTCCTATGATCTGATTGTCCCCTGTGCGTTTGGATTGGAAGCCATCGTCAAACGGGAACTCAAAGGACTGGGCATCGACGCCAGCATCAGTGATTCCGGACGGGTCTCTTTCCAAGGTTCGCACGAATCGATCTGCCGCGCCAATTTGTGGCTCCGAACTGCCGATCGGATATTGATCCGTGTCGCTGAATTCCCCGCCGGTGATTTCGATGCGTTGTTTGACACAACCCGCGATATTCCGTGGGGAAATTTGCTACCTGCGGACGCTGCCTTTCCCGTCACCGGACGTTCGATCAAATCGACGTTGACCAGCGTTCCGGCGTGTCAACGCAGCGTTAAGAAAGCCATTGTCGAAGCGATGATGCGTGATCACAAAACCAGCGAACTGCCTGAAACAGGTCCGCTCTACAAAGTAGACGTGGCGATCGTGAAGGACGTCGCGACGCTGACCATCGACACGACCGGCCGCAGCCTTCACCGCCGCGGTTACCGAACGCACATCTCCGCGGCTCCTTTGAAAGAAACGTTGGCCTCGGCGATGGTTTTGCTGAGCTACTGGCGAAACGGTCGCCCCTTGATCGACCCGTTTTGCGGCAGCGGCACGATTCCGATCGAAGCCGCTCGGATTGGTCGCAACATGGCCCCAGGACTCGAACGCGAATTTGCTTGCCAGGCTTGGCCTGATTTCTCAGCCGAACTTTGGTCGGACGCACGTGCCACCGCAGCCAGCCAAAGTCTTCCGCCGTTGCAAGAGAAAATTTTGGCCAGCGACATCGACGGTCGCGTTTTGACCGCCGCTCGAGACAACGCGATTCGAGCCGGCGTTCAAGACGACATTCACTTCCAAGCCATGCCGGTTCACGAGATCAGCAGCAAGAAAACGTTTGGATGTGTGATCGCCAACCCGCCTTATGGTCAGCGAATTGGTTCAGGGCAATCTTCACGCTTCGATGAACCTGATCAAAACGGCAACGGCCCTGAGGATTGGGAACTGGACGAACTGTACGAATCCTTGCCCTCCATCTTCGAGCGGTTGCCGACTTGGTCGCGTTATATCTTGACCGCCTACTCCAATTTGGAGCATGCGATGGGTCGTCCCGCAGACCGGCGCAGGAAGCTTTACAATGGCCGTATCGAATGCACCTACTATCAGTACCACGGTCCCAAACCAGGCACGGCTGCAAAATCCAGCACGACATCGCCGCCAGCAGAAGCAACCGAACAAACCAAATCAACGACCTCCAAATCCAACCCAACCCAATCCAAGCCAAAATCACCTTGGCCTCAGTCACCCCCCAAGTCTTAAACGCCACAGCTCGCACGATTCTCCGCACTGGTGACCTCACGGGGCTTGCAATACCGCAACACGAAAAGTGAGACACGAAATGTTCAGAGGAACGAATCAATCAACGCAAATCTGCGTGGAACACCAATCTGCAAGAGCTTCTTGCTTTGCCAAACCAATCCAGACTGCCACCGTTTGGATCACCTTGGTGGTGTTCATTCCCGGCCTAGCAATGGCAGTCGACAGCGACCAAGTCTTCCGCGCCGGAGCGTTCGCGATTGACATCACTCCGGAGACGTTCCCCGTCAGTTCGTCGGGCAGCATGACGCATCGCATTGCAACGCGGGCACACGACCCACTGCATGCTCGCTGCTTGGTGCTCGACGACGGCCAAACGAGCATCGCGTTGGTCACGTGCGATAGTTGCATGATCCCACGAGAGATCTACGACGCGGCCAAACGACGGGCGTCCGAAACCACGGGCATCGCTACCGATCACATTCTTTGCTCGGCAACTCACACGCACACTGCTGTGTCGGTCGCACCAACCTTTCAAAGTTTGGTGGAAGAGGATTACCTCCCGTTTCTAACGGAACGAATCGCAGAGGGCATCAGGCAGGCCCATTCGCAATTGGAACCCGCACGAATCGGCTGGGCGATCGGCAACAATCCGAACCAAGTTTTCAATCGCCGTTGGTTTCTACGGCCGGAAGTCGAGATCAATGACCCGTTCGACTCAGGAACGGATCGAGTGCGAATGAACCCCGGCCCAAACAGTCGCTCGCTGCTTCAACCTGCCGGACCGGTCGACCCGGAGGTTCCTGTCCTTGCCGTCCAAGCCCTTGATGGTCGCCCCATTGCCATGTGGGCGAACTACTCACTGCACTACGTCGGTGGTGTTCCTCCTGAATCGCTCTCGGCAGATTACTTCGGCGAATTCGCTCGCCAATTCACCAAGATGATCCTTGCCACTCATAGCAAGCCACCATTTGTCGCGGCGATGACCAACGGCACAAGCGGTGACATCAACAACATCAACTTTTTCGAAGGCCGAACCAGCCAACCCCCATTCGAGCAAATTCGATTGGTGGCCAACGACGTGGCGGCTTCCGCGGCGGTTGCCTACCAACGCGTCCAATTTGAAAACTGGGTGCCATTGGAGATGCGTGAGACCGAGATCGAACTGGGCGTTCGCCGTCCCAATGCGAGTGAAATCGCCCGTGCAAAGCAGTTGATTGCAGAATCCGGTCCTGGCCCTTGGAAAGATCGTCGCTTGATCTACGCCGGCGAAACATTGGATCTCGCTCAGTACCCTTCCTCCGTGAAGGTGAAACTGCAAGCGATCCGAATCGGGGGACTCGCCATCGTCAGCAGCCCTTGCGAAACGTTTGTGGAAACCGGACTGGCGATTAAGAAATCCAGCCCCTTCAAACCCACGTTCACGATTGAACTTGCCAATGGCTACAACGGTTACCTGCCAACGCCAGAACAACATGCACTGGGCGGCTACGAAACCTGGCGGGCCAAATCGAGCTACCTTTCGGTTGATGCCGAACCCAAAATCCGAGAAACACTTCTCCAACTGCTGGATGAACTGAACGAGCCACGTCCAGAATCGACCGCCACACCATGAGCTCAAAAACCTGGTTACCAAAGATCCCGCTGATCTGAGCGGTGATCGCTTAACTTTTTTCGCGGTACTGGGTCATCGCTTGCAAAGAACGCTGCCCGATCCTTCCAGTTCCGGCTCCAACAAACCGGCATCAGGCTGATCCTCACGCCGCGTGCTGCGTTGGCCTATGCGGCAAACGCGATCACTCAACAGTCGTACTGCACACTCAGGAAGCTTCTCCCAAGAGTTCTTTGATCTTGGCGTGCAGTGCGTCGGCATTGGCTTGGCCGCTGCCGACCTTGATCATCTGAACGTTGCCTTCGCGATCAACCAACACAGCGTGTGGAATACCGGTCACGCCGTAGTTGGTCTGCAACTCGGTTTCTTTGGGCGTCACGATGGTTGGATGCTTCATGTCTTTGGATTGCAAGAACTTTGCAATTGCCTCGCGTTCCTCTTCGGGCGTTGGATCATCCGAACCATTCACGGCCTTCCCGCTTTCTTCGTCCCACGTGTAACCGTAGTACCGAGTGATTCCGACCACTTCAAAACCTTGCTCACCAAACTCTTCCCGAAATTCGCGAAGATGGGGGAAGGTCGCGATGCAAGGCCCGCACCAAATCGCCCAGAAATCGTACAGAACGACTTTTCCTTCCAAGTCCTCCACGCTGATTCCATGGGCGTTTGCCCACCCGTCAATGTCCAAAGGCGGAGCCGGTTGGCCAATCATTTCCAGTTGTTTTCGAGTCGACTCGATGCGGCTTTCGAGAGATTTGATTCGACGGAGCGTCAATTCAACGCGTTTCATTTCTTCGTGCGGTGTCAACCTGGCGATTGCGGCTTCCATTCGTTCGCTCGCTGCCGCAGGCTCGACTCGAGCCAATCCGCTGATTACCGAGTATTCGTTGTTTGCATACAACCCCCACAACGCCTCGGAATCGGGATAGGCCTCCAAGGCCTGCTCAAAGGTGGAGGCAACATGCTCTTGTCCATCCCCTTCATCCAACAGTCGTGCTTGAGTCGTGAGCAAACCGACCAGGGCAACGTAAGTGAGTTCCGAACGTTCGTCGGTTTCGACAATTTCTTCCAGCTTTGCAATCTGCTTCGCCAACATCTCCTTGGCCGATTCCTCGTCGTCACGTGCCAACATCGAGGCACGCGTTCGGATCAAACTCGAGAGTGCGGTTTGGATCTCAACCGGGTACTCCGCCTCGAGTGCTTGGACCTTTTCGATGGCTTCGTCCGACCACTCCGCCACCAGTTCGGGCTGGGTAGCACGAAGGCCGTATGCATTGACCTGTTGAATCAAACTGGAAAGTCTCACCGCCGCGGGAGGCGAATCCGTGCGTCCAACTTCAAACTCAACCGCAGCACCAAACTGCTCCATCGCTTTGTCGTATTTCCGCTTGCGAATAAACCCTGTCGCGATCGATTGATGAAACGGTTTCAGCTCCTCGGCAACAACATCATTGGACTCCATTGCCGCCTCGAGAACCTTCACAGCCTCATCGGGTTTTCCCTCTTTCAGCAACTGCATCAATTGATCGGGTACCGCGAGAATTTCGGCATCCACTTCGACCGCTTCTTCGCCAATCTCTTTCGATTCGGCTGGCTGGTCTTGCCCATAGGAAGCTGGAGAAAAGGCAAGCACGAAGCTCAACGGTGCGGTGAGCCAGGCAAATGCCAGGAACTTTTGCGAACACATCGGATAGTTTCCTTGGAAAATGATCGAACCAACGGTTTCCGCCTCTGATTGATCCTAACCGGTCTTGAAAGCCCCTTGTGGCCGGCGTTTGGCGTCTGAACTCAATCCGCCCAAATCCAGCCCCCGAAGGAAGATTCCAAGCCCCAAGCAAAAAATTCGATCACATCACGCCAGCCCGCACCAAATGAAAACCCGACGCGTGAGTTTTGAAGTGGTCTGTCACGACCTCTTCTTAGGGTAGTGGGCGAGGCGGCCCGTCCGGAACA
>NZ_JBICHO010000182.1:0-3376 GCF_043100905.1 Rhodopirellula sp. JB055
GGTGTGAGTTGGCGAAAACCCCATTGTCGCGTCTTGGAGTGCAGTCAGCTAGATGTGGATCAAAGGGATGACATTCGTGAGAATGAGGGGCCACAGGTTGTGTCAACAACGGGTAGGGGCGTTTCGTTTCGCTTCCATTGATCGGTTGCAAATTTTTACTTGTATGCCTCTGTGGTCCTGCGTACAAAGCAGGCACGCTCATGCATGGAAGCATTGACATCACATCCCACGTTTCAATGTGGAATTCGTCATGCATTCGATTCGCACGCTGCGTCGGCTAACTAGGCGTCGGCTAACTAGGCATCGGCTATCTAGACGCGGGCTAATGAAACGCCGTCCACTGAAGCGGCACGCATTCACGCTGGTCGAGTTGCTGGTGGTGATCGCCATCATTGGCGTTTTGGTCGCTTTGTTGTTGCCGGCAGTGCAGGCCGCACGTGAAGCGGCACGACGGATGAGTTGCGGGAACAACATGAAACAGGTTGGGTTGGGGCTGCACAACTACCACGCCGCGTTCAATCAGTTGCCGGTCCATGGTGTGGGGCCGACTGATGAGAATGACAACACCGCGTCGCGTGGCAGCGCGAATGATGGGACCGGATTCACGCGGATGGAATTGAGTTATCTGGTGGGCTTGTTGCCATTTGTGGAGCAGCAGGGCATGTGGTCCGGAATCAGCAATCCAATGAACGAGGACGATGGCGATATCTGGCCCGCGTTCGGACCGCGACCATGGACGATTCAGTATCCCCTGTGGGCGACCGAAGTTCCGACCTTTCGATGTCCGAGCGACCCTGGTTATGGACTGCCGGGACTTGGGCGTACGAACTATGCGGCCTGCACCGGAGATGGTTTCTATGAAGCGGAGCATGGGGTGACCGTTTGGAATTCCAGTTCCAACCGATGGGAATACAACGAATCCCTGGCTGTGCAACGAGCCCGCTGCGGACTTCGCGGTGCCTTCGTGCCACGCAAGTCGATGCGTTTTCGCGATTTTACCGATGGGCTGAGCAACACGATTGCGGTTGGTGAAATCGCAACGGGACTGGATGACCGAGACAACCGAACGATTGGTTTCACGAACGCGAAAGGTGGCTTCTTTCAAATCGCGAACAATCCGAAACGATGCTTTGACCTTGGGTACATCGATCCTGAACGTCCCAACTTTTGGACCGACGCTGCGAACGTTTATGCTCCGGTTTCTCAGCGCGGCATGCGGTGGGCTGATTTTCATACTCTTCAAAGTCAATTCAACACCATCTTGGGCCCGAACTCAGAGCTTTGCTTGGTGGGCCACTCCGATACTTATGGTGTTGCCCCGCCCAGCAGTTATCACGTTGGTGGCGTGCACGTGGCGATGTCCGATGGAGCGGTGAAGTTCATCACGGACTCGATCGAAGCAGGTGACTCTCGCGTGCCATGCGTTTACTGCAAAGCCCTTTCCGGGCAGACCGACAGCGTGACTGCCGCTGGATCGGAAAGTCCTTACGGGCTGTGGGGAGCGTTGGGCACGCGCGCGTCCCGCGAAGTGATCAACGGGGAGTTCTAGGCACGCTGTTGGATGCCTCCGATTGGCTGAATCGGCGAGCTGGGGCCGCGAACCGCCCAGGCCCCCGACGGCCAACGGGGTTTCGTTCACGCGTGTGAAATTTCTGGGGCGGTTTTCTCCAGCCTTAAGAATTTGGCCAACTGGATGGCTTCCTTTTCAGCCGCCTCTTGGTAGGCACGCTCTTTGGGCCGGCGGTCCACGTATCCGAATTCTAGCTTCAGCCGATCTTCTTCCACGGTCGCATTGGCCCAGCCGACGATGTGGTCTCGCCAGAGCACCGGCATGGCGTAGTAGCCCAGCTTGCGTTTGTGCTGGGGTGTGTAGGCCTCGAAGCGGTAGGTCCAATTCCAAAAGTGTTCGAAACGGGTTCGGTCTCGAACGATCGGATCGAACGGGGCTAGGATTCGAACGGTATCGGTTTTCATCCTTCCGCGTCGTCCTGAGCCCAGCGACAAGTATTCGACTTCATCGATCGTGTCCACGCGGATTCGACCGGTGTCGATCAATCCCTGCAGGCACCTTCGTCGATCAGCGACGTTTTCGACCAAGTATTTGAAGTGAGACAGTTCGCTGAGCAGAAAGCGACGTGTCGTTGCACCCATCGATTGTAACGTTGCAAGCATGATTTCTTGCAGCCGTTCCTCCGGGGACCGCGTTGGCTTCATCACTTCGGCCACTTCATAAATACGGATGCCATTGGTCCGGCTCGCGACTCGCAAAGCACCGCGATTGTGCAGTGACTCCATGGCCATTTTCGCTGACCGAGAGAATCCGCCCCAGTAGTTTTTGACACGTTCGCCACCGACATGCGATTCCAGATCTTTGGAATGCATCGGGCCGTGTTGCCGAATCACATCGAGCGTTTTGCGATGTTCGGCTGTCAGTTTCTTCTCCGTTTTGGGGTGCACGATTCGCCAAAGATCTTTTGAGAGGAATCCGTAGGCGTACAGATAGCATTCCTCCAAATCGAGATCCGGGTAGCTGCGTTCCAAATCTCCCGCACGATAGTTTTTGACACGATGTCGGAGGATCAGATCCTGAGCTCGTGCTGGGCAACGAATCGGATCGGCTTGGACGAAACCGAGACGTTGGATCGCGGCGGCCATGCCGCAGGGTGAGAACAAGCTGTCGTTCAGCACTCGTTTTCGAAATTGATCCAGGGACGGCATGGGCAACGCAACGGTGTCTTGGTGTGAGTGGTTTGTTCGAGAGCCTTGCTGAATTGTTCCTGCTGCATCCGCGTCCATTCCAGTCGTTGTTGCTCTATCTCCGTGATCGCAGGTTTGAGTGAGTTATTTCCTCGAACCATTCTCCGGTTCAGAACGGACATAGAGCTGAACGATTGATGGACAAGTGAATGAGAATGGACTCGCTCGTTACTCTACCTGTTCCCCCAAAGCGATGTTGGGATGGAGCTCAATCAACTCGGCGGATCGCGGTGTCCAATTGAGCCCTGTGCAACTGGCATGTTTCGGATTGCCTTGGTCGCACAGAGGCTGGGTCGTTTTCCGACGTCACATTTGATCGACTCTTTGCAACCATTTCCCCAAAACGAAGTTTTGGGGAGGTCGAGCGACGCCGTTTCGGGATACGTGAGGGAGGGGGGCCGAGCATGAGAAACGGCACGCACTGCCCTCCCCGGAATTCTCGCTGAACGCTCGCATTCCGACCCTCCCAAACTGCGTTCGGGAGGGTGGATTCAACCTTGCGAGCGTGGCATTTTAAGAGTGCACCACCTCCATTTCGAGGAGGTGACTAAAACGCCTATCGCACCCTCGTGGTTTGTCAAAGTTAAAAGTGAGGGTTGATCGTAGATGGGAATGAAAT
>NZ_JBICHO010000183.1:0-32063 GCF_043100905.1 Rhodopirellula sp. JB055
CTGCAAAGGCAAGGTCGAAGGCACCGAAGAAAAGAAGCGAGCTGAATTAGTCTTCAACGACAAAGTGTTCAGCAAAGGGTTTCAAAAGAAAGCGGACAAGACCGACGGTTGATAAACCGTTGCATCACTGAAAAAACGAAACCCAGTTGGGGATTCCAACTGGGTTTCGTTTTTTCAGCGATGCAACGGTTTATCAACCGTCGGTCTTGTCGGCTTTCTTTTGAAACCCTTTGCTGAACGCTTTGTCGTTGAAGACCAATTCTGCTTGCTTCTTTTCTTCGGTGCCTTCGACCTTGCCTTTGCAGCCGTTGCAGCAGAAAGCGACTTTGGCACCATCGACAGTGATCAACGTTTCGGGGTTCACTTTGCCGCCACTGAATGGGCATGCCTTTTGTTCGTACTGTTTGGTTTGCACCAATTGGCGGTTGGCCTGAGTTGCGAACTTCTCAGGGGTCTTGGTGAACTTGCCCGCGCAACCGTTGCAGCAGAAGAACACTTTGCCCTCTTTGTACTCCGCCGATTTGCTGGCTTGGGCGTCGCGTGAGGCGACGACACATTTGACGTCCTTGAGTTCTTTCTCGGCGACATCCGCGGCGACCACGGTGGTGGCGGCAACTAACAGGACAGCCAGAGCTGAGATCCAACGTTTAGCCATGGTTTGACTCTTTTCCATGAAAAGGAAGGAAACGCCACGGAAAACCATCCGGCGGCGAATTGACGCAGTTTGCGGACATCCAGGCTAAGTGCTGGAAGAATCCGATGTCAAATCCGGATCGCTAGGTTTTGCTTCCGATTTGGCTTTCAACCGAGCTCTCGCGGCCTCCCAAGGGCTGAGCGGAGCCGCCGGGGCTTCCTCGGCAGGAGCGGGTTCAGCGGGCGCCGGAGGTTTGGCAGCTTGCGGGGGCTCGGCCGATTTTTGAGGTTGGACGACGGGCTTGGCTGCAGCTTCAGGCTTAGCAGTTGGTTCTGAGACGACGTTTTCGCTAGCCAGCGCGGGGGGATCTGCCGCCACAACATCTGCCACGGGCTCGGTTTCTGGTTCGGCCGCGGCGAGTTCCGCTTGTGCTTCGGCGGCAACCACCACGGAAACGGGTTCGGACGGCGTATCAGCTATCGCCACCGGCTCAGGCTGGCTGGCGGATGCTGTGGTTGTCTCGGGCTCCGAGTTTGGCGATTCGGGCTCGTCCACGCCAAACTTCTCGGCAGCCAACCGTTCTTGTTTCGCTTGCTTTTTCGCCAATCGGCGAGCGACATGTTGAGCGGCCAGATCCTCCATCGACATCACCGTTTCGGGTTGCTCCCGGCCGGTTTGCTTCAGGTACAAAGCCGCGATGAATTCCTTCAACGGCTTTTTCCAGGGCTGGTCCTTGATATTCGCGTAACTTGGGAATCGGCGTGGTTCCAGGCCCAACTCCCGAGCCATTTGGACCTCGGCGTGGGTCAGACTGTATTGTTTCCGGATCGCAATCCAGGGCAAAAATTTGTGTGGGATTCTGGCTTTTTTGTTCTTCGCCATGTGGTTTTCGTGAAATTGTGGGGAGAATCGAGGGGTGCGTCGTCGGAGGGTCGGTCTTGACGTTTAACAGGGAAGCACCGTATTGAAGCAGAAGTGTTTCTACGCGTCAGTGCGTCGACACTGTCGAAAATGGACTTTCGACTATCCCGCATCTATTTCACGGAAGAGTCTCGCCATGACTGCTGGTACCCCCGGCGTCCCTCTGCTGGATGTCAATCGCGACAATGCTCCGCACCGCAACGAGTTTCTCGAAGCGTTGACCGAAGTGCTCGACAGCGGCCGTTTCTTGTTTGGCCCGGATGTCACCGAGTTGGAAAACGAAGTGGCCGCATACACCGAAACGCCCAATGCGGTCGGATGTGCCTCTGGGAGTGACGCCTTGTTGCTCTCGTTGATGGCTTTGGACATCCAACCGGGCGACGAAGTCATCGTGCCGAGCTTCACATTTTTCGCTTCGGTCAGTTGCATCACCCGATTGGGTGCAACGCCGGTGTTCGCTGACATTCTACCTGACACGTACAACGTCGATCCAGAATCCATTGCGTCGTTGATCACCGAAAAAACAGCGGCGATCATTCCGGTTCATTTGTTCGGCCAGTGTGCCCAAATCGATCGAATCTGTGAAATCGCCGCGGAACGGGACATCCCGGTCGTGGAAGATGCCGCTCAAGCCATCGGGGCTGCGTACAAAGGACGTCCCGCTGGAAACTGGGGAACCGTGGGGTGCTTCAGTTTCTATCCCACCAAGAACCTTGGTGGCATGGGCGACGGCGGAATCCTGACCGCGACGGATGCGGGCTTTGCCGATCGTTTGCGATTGTTCGCTGGTCACGGCATGCGGCCTCGCTACTACCACCAAGTCGTTGGAATCAACAGTCGCCTGGACACGTTCCAGGCCGCGGTGCTTCGCGTCAAACTGCGTCACCTCGATGCTGCAGTGGAAGCCCGAGCGGTCAACGCCGACCGATACACCCGTTTGCTGACCGAAGCCGGTTTGGTGAACGATGACCAACTGGGCACGCCTTACCACGATCCCAACGCTCGCCACGTGTGGAACCAGTACACACTGCGAGTTCCCGGCGGTCGACGCGATGCTCTGCGAGCTCATTTGTCTGAACGCAACATCGGATCCGAGATCTACTACCCGGTGCCGATGCATCAACAAGAATGCTTTCAAAGCATTCCGTTCCGTCACGATGGTTTGGGAAACACCGAAGCGGCCAGCGCCGAAGTGTTGAACCTGCCGATCTTCCCCTCACTGACGGAAGAAGAACAAATTCGCGTCGTCGAATCGGTGGCGTCGTTCTTCCAACAAACCAACCGCGCCGCGGCTTGAACGAAACTAAATTTTCGAACGGGCGAGTTTCCAAAGTCACTGACTTTTGGGGACTCGCCCGATCTTTATGGAACACGACTCCCTGAATCCCTCTTCTCGATCCATCGATTCGGCCATGACTGTGAATCACAATCAGTCGAACTTGCTCTCCCGCTCGATCCAATCCATTTCATTCGCGGCAGTCGCTCGCTGGAAACGATTGGCAATGGTGGTGGTGCTGAACGCACTGCTGGTTCCCTCGTTCACTTTCGCCGACGAAGCCCAATTGGCCTCGGCAACTGGCCGACTGTTGCAACAGACTCACGGTGCTGAGTGGGATAAAGCGATCGCCACCGCCCGCACGATCGCTGCCAATGAGAGTGCTTCGATTCGGTCAATCGCGGCTTTGGTTCAACTGGCTCGTCGATTGGATGCGACCGAAAATCAAGTCGATCATTCAGCGGATGTGCACGACATGGCGGCGTACGCTGTGATGCGTTTGAGAGACAACGATCCGGAGGCGTTGACGGCGGACCAAGCTGCGAATTTGTTGCTCAGCGCTGCCAACGGCTTGACACGATTTGGCCGTCACATGGACGCGCACCGTTGGTTGGACGAAGTCCACCAGCTCAAGGTGACCTCGCCAGAATGGACCGCAACATGCATGAGCGTTGCCGCGGGATTGCTGGATGAAGGTCATCTGGAACAAGCCCAGTCGACTTACCAGATGGTCATTGAATCCGGTGACAGCCCTCAGTTGGCAACCGCGAGATTGGGACTGGCTTGGTGCACCGCGATGTCTGGCGAAGACGACCAGACCGCGTTGGAGGCGATCGATCAGTTCTTGCAGCACCATTCCGATCACACCGATGTTCCGTCCGCGTTGCTGATGAAAATGTCCTGCCAATTCCGGACCGGACAATCCGACGCTGCCGACCAAACCCTGCAGCAACTGCTGGCTCAGCACGCTGATTCCGGGGCATGTCTGCAAGCGATCATGTCGCACTGCAACAATCACCCCTTGGAACCTTGTGATGGACCGCTTGCGGAACACTTGTTGGAACACGCAGAACAATTGGCCCAATCGCCTTCATTCACCGCGACCCTGAAACCTGCTGCGATTGGCTTGTTGGTGGCGGTCACACATAAAAACGCGGATGCCGAGCAGGCGTTTGCCGATGCGATCGCAACGAGAGACGAACTGGGCGACACGACCGCCGCGATCCTAGAACATTTGACCCGCGATGGTCTCGACGCCGAAGCCCAGCGCATTGCGACGCGATGGATTTCGCCCGTCGCGGATACGAATGCCGGACCAGAAACGGAACCAACCATCACAGCAGGCGTTCGCGAATCCGCTTGTCGCTGGGCGGGCCGGACCTCCAATTGGTCCATTCTCGCATTGGCTGCCAAGGACGAAGAACCGTTCTTAGATGGCAACGAAGAAACCGCGAAAATTCGCGGACGCAACCTTCACGTCGAGCGTCTGTTTGCAGAAGCCTTGCTACAAACGGGCGATGCCAAGTCGTCGCTCAAATGGTGGCAACGAATCGTCGACGAAGGCGGCGCGGACGATTTCCCGACCTTGCTTCGCTTGGCGGAAACGGCAGCTTCCTCGGGGACGATCACCGAAGCGGCCCAGCGAATCGCTTCCGCTCGTGCAGCGATCTCGCCGACGTCGCCTCAATCGGCGTTGGTGAATTTGTTGGCTGCCGATGTCGAAATCCGTCAACTGAACTTTGACCGCGGACGTTCGCTGCTCGAAAGCGTCGTCCGACTCGGATCCGCCGACGAAGACGCTCGCGGTCGAGCCCAATGGATGATCGGCGAAACCTTTTACATGCAAGAACGATTCGGCGAAGCGATCGACGCTTACCGATTGGTCGAAGGCATCAGCGGCGATGGCCAATGGACCGCCGCGGCATTGGTGCAAGCCGGTAAGTCGTTTGAACAATTGGGGCGGACACGCGAGGCCGCTGTCTGCTATTCCACTTTGGTGCGTCGCTTTGCGAACAGCCAACATGCGACCGGAGCCCGCCGCCGATTGGCCGCGTTGTCACCGGACGCCTCCTCAGAATCCCCACTTCGACGATGAATTCACATCGAAACGAGACTCGTTCCAACGTCAACCGCGTGCGTCCAACGCTCGCGGTCGCGTCACGATTTTTACCGGTCGTCGTGCTGACGGTTGGGTTGTCGATTTGGTCGAATTGGCACGCTTCGGCCACCGCTCAAAACTACGGCAACCAAGGCTTCAGCCAACCGCAATCCAGCAACGGGTTCAGCAACAACTACAACTCCCCGTACAGTTCCGGCGGAAACCAAAATGCGTTTGGAGGCGGCCAATACGGTGCCTCTCAACCCGTGGCCCAAATCGCATCGAACAACACTGGCGGCACCCCCGGCGGCATGTCGATCCCAGAAGCCCCCGCAACCGACCAACTCGCTGGCGAGGGCGAAGCGACCGGTGAATCCGAAGCCGGTTGGGAACCGCCCGCTTTCATCGCCAAGATCGCCGAAGGCGGCATGCTGATGATCCCCTTGGCAGTCTGCTCTTTGATCGTCTTGGGACTGTCGATGGAACGCATGATCGCGCTACGTCGCAGTCGCGTGATCCCCAAGCCATTTGTCCGGCGATTCACCGAATGTGTCGAAGATGGTCAACTTAGCTATGAAGAAGCCACTTCGATTTGTGACGAATTCGATTGCCCGGTCGCGGAAGTCTTTCATGCTGCCGTTCGTCGTTGGGGCCGCCCAATGCTGGAAATCGAACAAGCCGTGATTGACGCGGGCGATCGTGTGGGCGATTCACTGCGTCGATTCCTGCGTGTCTTCCACGCGATCAGCAACGTGACACCGCTGATCGGGCTGTTGGGAACCGTTTTGGGAATGATTCAAGCGTTTGAAACCATCGCGGATCCCAGTGCGGGCGAAAGCGATTTGCTAGCCTCGGGTATCAGCACCGCGCTGATGACCACCGCCGGCGGACTCAGCGTCGCAATCCCCGCGTACCTGGCTTACATGTACTTCGGTGCAAAATCCGATGGCTACCTCGGCGAGATCGACAAACTCTGTCAGCGAGTGATCGATTGCATTTCCGCCGAAGGGCTTGAAAACGCGGGCACAGCCAAGGCTCCTCGTAAACGACGGGCAGCCTGATGAAACGCAATCGCGGAACCGAAGAAGCCACCATCAACTTGACGCCCATGATCGATGTGGTGTTCCTGCTGGTGATCTTCTTCATGGTCAGCAGCAAGATGGATTCCAACGACAGCGGCGTACAAGTCAACGTGGCATCGGCCGACATGCAGTCAATGGCTCGTACGCCCGACCAACGCGTCGTGGAAGTTCGCAATGACGGATCACTGCTGCTCGATGGCATACCGATGTCTTCCGAACAACTCACCGAAACCTTGAAGCAACAGCGTTCGGTTTATCCCGGACTGCAAGTCAGCGTGCGTGGCGACAGCGACAGTTCGCTGCACCATGTCGTGAAAGTCATGCGTCAAATCGAACTCGCCGGCGTGCAAAAGATGGGCGTCAGCGAGCGACGCTAACCCGTTTTCTTTCCGCTTATGCCATCCGTTTCCACCCCGCCGATGATCCCGGTAGCAGGCGCATCCGACGCCCCTCCGATCCCTTCGTGGAACAACTTGGAAACACTCTGGGCCGACCCCAACATCGTTCGCGGTGTCGCCCTCATTGCAGTGACCTTCTTGGTCATCACCATCATTCTGTTTCGCCGCCGCAAAGCCAGTGGTCGCGGCGCCGCGATCGTGTGCTTGATCCTGTCGGTGGTGCTGCACGGCGTCTTGATTCTCTACGTTCCTAAACTGTCGGTGTTTTGGTCCGGTGGCGGTCCAGTTTCCGAGGCAACTGCCAATGCCGGAGCGTCCGACATCGCGGTCTCGATGTTCGATCCTGAGATGCTGGAAACCCTGCAAGATTCCTCCGATGCCCCTGCGGAATCATCGCCGCTGGCAGCACTCAAACTGCCCGAACCGTTGATCCCCGAACGCGAGAGCGAAACGGAATCGGCACAGCCCCTTGCAGTGGACGAGCCCACTCCAGAAACGGAATCTGACACCACACCGCCCGTGGAGATCCCTTTGCCGTCGATGCCCGCTGTGCTGGCGTCCACCGCGATGCCAACGCAACCCGCGCCAACCGAGACCAGTGATCCCGAAGCGGTCGCGACGGACGCTTTGGATTCCAACATCGACGATTGGTTGCAAGCCGCGTTAGCGGAACCCATTGTTGAACCGCCCGTGGAGCCCGATCCCCAAACCATTCCCGCCTCTTCGCCCGAGATGCCCATGCCGGCATCGAATGCAGGCCAATCGAAAACAGTTCGCTCCACCGAGAAGGCTGCGGACGCCAAGATCGCGTCGGTTCGCCCGGCGGCCTCGCTTCCCAATGAACATTCCGCCGGAACGATTGACGAAGACTTCGCCTCACGCGCCGGTGCCGCCAAGGCTCACGCTCTGATTCAAAACGGTGGCAACGCAGAAACGGAAGCCGCCGTCGCAGCCGCTCTGAAATATTTGGCCTCGCAACAACGCAGCGATGGAGCCTGGGATCCCAAGACAACCGGCGCTGGCCAAGAACGTGCGCCGCTGGGTCTGCATCGTGGCGGAGCCGGACGCAACGCCGAAACCGCGATCACAGGACTGGCCCTGTTGTCCATGCTCGGTTCCGGACACACCCATCAAGAAGGCGAACATCGAGACACCGTTTACCGCGGTCTCGCGTTTCTGCTGTCGCGTCAACGTGCCGATGGATCGCTGGCCAGCAACGCGTCCGTCTACGCGGCTCATTACAGCCACGCAATGGCCGGATTGGCGCTCGCCGAGACGGCGGGGATGACCGCTGACCCATCCGCGATGGAAGCCACTCGCCGAGCCGTCGCCTACACCCGTTCGATGCAGCATCCCGTCACCGGTGGATGGCGATACAACCGCGGTGACACAGGCGACCTCAGCCAACTTGGTTGGCAAGCGTTGTTGATCGACTCGGCCGATCGTTCCGGATCTGTGCCACCCAATCGTCGCATGTCCGATGGCATCGCACGCTTCTTGGATTCGGTTCGGCGCGGCCGTGCGGGTGGACAAGCCTGCTATCGCCCCGGCGAACCGACCTCACCCACGATGACCGCCGAGGCCCTCGCGACACGATTGTTGATCGGACAAAAGCTTCCCGACGCCACCATTCGCGAGGCCGAGTCGGTGCTATTGGACAACTTGCCCGGCAAAGGTCCTGACAACTATTACTACTGGTACTATGCCACGATGGCACTGCATCAACTGCAAGACGACGCCTGGGAAACCTGGAACGCCGCTCTCAAACAGCGATTGCTTTCCACACAACAACCTGATGGATCCTGGTCAGATCAATCGTTGTGGGGAGGTTACGGCGGAACGGTGTACACGACATCGATGGCGACACTTTGTTTGGAAAGCTATTACCGCCACTCCCGTCGGCCTGAGTGAATAACGTGGTGTGAAGCGTGAAGCGGGCGTCCCAGCCCGTCTGCCCCCACGCCTCTTTCGTGCGGTGGACGTTCCAGTTCACTGCATTCCCCAGAATTCACTCCACCAGGAAAACATCCTGGGCTGCCGGAAACAAATTCTTGGGCGACAGCCGTGTTGTTCCCACAGTCACCACGCGAGCCGTTCCCGATGCAATCTTGAGGTCCAATTCCGCCGACGCAGCCACCAACTGGACGTGTCCCCACTTGGCATAGACCGTTCCTGCGAAAGCGTTGTTGCCAATCAACTGCTGGCACTCCATCACGATGGGGCGACGATCGGTTGGATGTTGAAAAATCAGCATCTCGTTAAGCGGGTTGCCAGGCGAATTCAATCCCGTCAGCTTTCCGCCGGGTAGCAACGGCGCGATCACCACGCTCGGTACGATGTTGGTGACTCCGTGAGCACCCGGCACACCATCGCCACTCGTCTCCTCCACAAAGTTCCCATCGGAATCAAACGTGGCCTCGTCGGTGATGTAGAACAGCACCCCTTCGGCTTGGATCGGCCCCAGCAAGCACAACGAAATCTCGGTAACCGGGTTTTTGCCGCAGATCACATAGACGCCCGGCTCGAATGTCACGCCTCCCGTGGGAGCGATCACGGTCATGGATCGATACACCCCCGGCGAATAAGTCGTGTTGCACAACAGGTGTTCGATGGGATCCCGCACCGTGTCAAACACAGGCTGCAACAAAAACGAAAGTCCACCCAGGATTTCATCGAGCACAACCTCCGCACCACTTGCTGACAACGTCACGCCAACGATGTCCGTCTCAGGAGCTGATACGCCACTCACCGCACCAAGCATCAACGGGGAAGGCAAATTTCCCAATGGATTGGGCACCGGTGCGCGGTTGGCTTGCAGCGGACAGTGGCCGCCATCGTCCAAGGGCAGATACATTTGCTCCCGGTCGACTCCCCCAACCACGCGGATGTGTTCGGCTTTCAATCGGGTGGTCGACAACAACGGCATGCACGCAACGGCATTCGGATACCCCGGATCGCCGCCAACACATCTGCCGCGTTCATCGACGCCGCCCCAAGCATTGTTGACATGCACCGATCCATCGACCTCCAAACAACCCAGGCCTTCGATCTCCAAACCGGCGGTTAACGCAGGCAAGTGCAATGTCAATGCATTGGAAGCGATCTCATCCAGAACGTCCGTCGTCTCATTCAGGATGCTTTGCAGCAATTTGTTTTGGATTACCCCGTCGATCGCGGCTGATAACAACGGGACCGCCGACAAAATCGATCCCAGCTCGAATTGGTTGACCGCCAAGCTTCTCAGTTCCAAATGCCCCAAATCCTGCAACAACGTCGGCAAATCCGCGATTGAAAGCGGCGCTGGATCGGGATCCAAAATCATGATTGCCGCTCCTGGATTGACCGAGTCGACCCCGGCGACCGATCGAGTCACCATCGGATGCTCCCGCAATCCACCAAACAAATTGATGAACCGCGATCCGTAGGTGCCCGTTGTGACCACCTCGATATAGTTCGGATCGCCCTGGTAGGTACCTTGGGATGGCGGCCGATGCACAACGACGTTGGTTGATGGCAGCGAATGCCCATTTGCAACCACATCCGTGGCGATCGAAGAGAGTTGGTCGGATTGACCTGAAAGCATATTCAGTGCAGCGGCGGTGGCGGCTGAGTCGGTCGCGTGCTGCTGCACCCACTGATCCGTCGCGATCAATCCACCATCGAATACCAAACCGGTGAAAGCCAACAAGGTCGGCAACAAGATCGCCATCGACACCAGGATCTTGCCCTCGCGACGGACACGCTGTGACCTTCGTACACAGAACGTCGATGAGTCGTGGTCGCTAAATCGAGTCGGTGAGTGAAGCATGGTTCGTTAAGTGAATGAGCGTTTGAAAACGGTTGGTAAAAATGCCAAACGATGGGCTTCTAAGCCCGTCGGGTTCATTCAAAACAAGGCTGTTGCCAATCGGCATCGCAATGATCGAAAAACAAGTGCGAGCAGCGGCGTGGCGTAGGCATCCAGCCTTTGTTCCTCGCAATCACAGGCTGAATGCCTATGCCACTTCTTTCTCGCTCAGTCCTTAGTTCAAAATGGTCATCGTCGTGGAACCTTCCAAGTCAAACGGCCCCCAAGGAAACAGACCGGGAACGAGAGACGTGTGTTGATATTGCAACGTCACCTGAACACGGTCGCCCGGCCGGTTGTCGCCGTCCAACCAAGCCATCTGCACGTTCACATCTTCCGGGTCCATCGTCGGGATGGACGTAGCAAGCGATGACACCATTGGAGAACCATCGGCGACCGCGCCGCTGTAGGCGGTCGGCCCCCAGCTTCCCGTGCGATCGGGAACCATGGATCCGTGAATCACAGCGCTCCGACCTGCTCGACGAGCCGCATCGGACAATGCATTCACGCGAAGCGCTGCGATGCCCAGATCCAGCATCGCGAACAACACCCAAAGGAAAATCGGCAATGTGAACACGGCTTCCACCATGCTCGCTCCGCGGCGTTTGGTGGATCGTGATTTCGACCGTCGGTGATTGGAATTCAACATCGAGGGTTCCTATCGAAATTGATGAAATTCGGCATGGTGATGAACTTGGATTTCCGTCGGAAGCACGGGCCACTGCACCACGGTGCGAAACGGCAAAGTCACCTCGGTTTCCACCACTCGAACACCGCTGGACAGATCGCGAAAATGGACATCGATCACCGAATCACTCGGGTCGGTTGACGTGAGGTGGGCGAGTTCTTCTCGCATCACGTTGACGACGTCGCTTCGCCAATCCGCTTCCGTGGCTGACGTGAATCGGTTCAATGCACCATGGGTGGCACCGACGCGGGCCGCGTTGGCAACGAGTTGTCGAAAGTGAATCACTCTCGCGAAATCGCAGCATGCAAAAACGAGCAGCAAAAACATCGGCAACACGATCGCGAATTCGGTTGCTGTCGCTCCCGCGCGTTTCAGATGCAAAGCATGTTTACTCGGAATCGGACTTCGATCAGTCTTCGATCGCGTGACATTCATTGCGCCGCAAATGCCTCCTGAATCTTGAAGGCGGCTGGGCTGACCAACACAATGAAAATCGCCGGAAAGATGAACAGCATCGTCGGCAAAATGATCTTGACCGATGCCTTCTGAGCGTTCTCTTCGGCGGCCTGCTCCCGTTGAAATCGCAGCATGTCGGCATGCCCGCTGAGTGATTCTGAAACGTTGGTCCCGAACCGTTGACCTTCGCGAATCAGCGAACTGAGTGTACGAAGTGCGTCGTACCCCGAACGATCGGCAAATCGCCGAATGGCTTTGTCGACTGGCGACCCCAAATCAATGTCATGCTGAACCAAATCAATCTCATGAGTGAAGGCGGGATGAATCCAACGGAGCTCTTCTCCCACCTGTTTGATGCTCTCCTGAAGACTCAATCCGGCATCCAAACAGACCACCATCAGATCCAAAAAATCCGGCAAGGCCGCTCGAAGCATTTGGTGATACTTACTGACCGCGCGTTTCAACCACATGACCGGCAAAGAATACGCCAACAACATGAGAAACGAGCTTGACATCACCGCCCAGTTCAACGGCATTTCACCACGGTAGCAAAGCGTCCCAAAAACAATCGGCGGGACGAGAAACAACAACCATCGCAGCATCGTCAATTTGCGATGCATCCCATGATGATGGATCCCCGCGTTAATCAGTTGGCTTTCCAGGTTCAGAGCACTTCCGCCGCCAAACCATGTCGTGCCTGGCTTCGGTGTTTCTTTCGGATCACCAAAGCCAGACGACTGGTCCGTGCCCGCCTCTTCCGGATCGTCTTCACGCAGCATTTCGGCAACGCGACCATCGACGATTCGCCAATACGGATCCCACAACAGGAATGCCAGGTAAAACAGAATCGATACCGTTGCAAAGATGCCAACGAGAGCGATCCACTGAGAAGCCATTAAGAAATCAAACATGCTCAATACTCAAAGTTGACGATTCGACGGATCAACAACGCCCCGATGCCTTGCGACACACCGGTTGCAACAAGCAATCGCGGACGTTCTAAAAGCGTCGCCGCGTATTCGGGCGAAAACAACACGATGGCTCCAAGTGCTACAAACGGCAGCACGACCAACACCAAGGCCTGCATCCGTCCTTCCGCCGTCAACGCCTTGATGCGATCACGCAATCGCAATCGTTTGGAAACCATCTTGGACAGGTTGTCGAGCAACTCAACCAAATCGCCTCCCGATCGGTTCTGCACCAACAATGCGACGACAAAGATCCGCAGTTCCAACACCTGGTTTCGCTCCGCAAGTTTTCGAAACGCAAGCTCCCGCCACATACCGAGTTCCTGTTGCTCGTAACAAAGAGCGAATTCTTCTCGTATGGGCGTTGGACAATCCTCTGCAATCATTTGCAGCGCCGAAGTCACTGTTTGGCCGGACCGAACGGCACGACTGATCAATTGAAACACTTCGGGCAACTGTCGGCTGAGTTGTTGGTTCCGAGCGTTCTGCTTGGCGTAAAGGAATGCAAACGGCAGAAGCAGCCCCGCCAATCCAGTCGCGATCCCGAGCCGCATGTCCCAGTAACCACCGAGCAATGTCCCGGCCATTGCGATCACCAACACAGTGCCCCACCATCGCTTGGCCGTCCATTTGATGCCCGCTTGGTGCAACAGCGTCGTCAGTGACGAACCGCCAAACATCCCCAGCAACATCCCGGTGGAACCAGCCTGCGACCACTCTTTGAATAGCGACTCCGAATCAGATTCATCCAATTCGCGGCTCAGTGTTGCCAAGCGTTCGTGAATTCCAAACTGATATCGCAGCACACGTTGGTAGAACACCGTGCTGGAAAAAAAGACCACGATCGAAACGGTGAAGAAGATGCCAAAAAAAATCATCCAAGCGTTCATCATGACCTCCGTCGACCGTCGAGTTTTTCGTTGGACAAAATGCCTTCACGAAAATATGACCGAGACACTTTCCAACCTCGCCGCTCAAGTCGCTCCAAACATTGTGGAAAAATCCCTTTCGCCTCAAAACGGCCTATTGTTCGACCTTCTTCATCCACACCTGTCTGACGATAGACAAACAAGTCATGCATGTTGACCGTTTCGCCGTTCACACCGGTGACCTCTGAAATCTGAACGATCTTTCGCTCGCCACCCGGCATCCTCGCAACGTGCACGATGATGTGAATCGCCGATGCGATCTGACGGTGGATGAACCACATCGGCAAATCCGTCGCCGCCATGCTGACCAGCATCTCCAGTCGGTGAATCGCTTCGCGAGCATCGTTCGAGTGAATCGTCGACATGCCGCCGTCGTGCCCGGTATTCATCGCTTGCAACATGTCGAACGCTTCTGCACCGCGACATTCGCCCATGATGATGCGGTCTGGGCGCATCCGAAGAGCGTTGCACAACAGGTCCCTGGCGGTCACCTGTCCGCGACCTTCCAAATTCGAGACACGAGTTTCCATCCTTGCGACGTGCGGTTGTTGCAGACGCAATTCCGCCGCGTCCTCGATGGTCGCGATCCGCTCTTCCTTGGGCACAAATCCGGACAACAGATTCAACAGAGTTGTTTTTCCACTGCCCGTTCCACCGGACACCAGGATATTCATTCTTGCACGCACGCATGCCGCAAGAAAATCCAACATAACCGGTGTCGCCGAATTGGATTTGATCAACGATTTGGCGGTGATCGGTTTGTTGGAGAACCGGCGAATGGATACCAACGCGCCATCGAGCGCCAACGGTGGTATCACGGCGTTCAATCGGCTGCCATCGAGCAATCGAGCATCGACCATCGGGCTAGACTCATCAATTCGGCGTCCGACTCGCCCCGCGATCTTTCGAACGATGTCCACCAAGTGGTCGTTGTCTCGGAACTTGATCGGAGTCGGTTCCAACACACCGCCTCGTTCGACATACACGCAGTCGGGGCCGTTGACCAAGATGTCTGATACCGATGGGTCACGCATCAACGGTTCCAACGGCCCCAATCCCATCGTCTCGTCCACCAACTCGTCAATCAGTCGCTGACGTTCGGCTTGAGACAACAGATCGGAGTGCATGCGAGACAATTGTTCGGCACCTCGCCGCAGCTCTTCTCGCAGGCGGTCTTCTTTGACCGAGCGTGAGACGGCCATGTCGATCCCGCTGATCAACTTCTCGTGAATCTCGGCTTTCAATTGCTGAAAACGATTTTCGCGTGCTTCGGGATCAATCGTTGCTGATCGAATCATCTGGTTCCCTTCGAAAATGGATGCGATCCGTCGCAACGAGCAAAAGTGGTAATGTGTTTTGATTCAGGTCCGTACAAAAACCGGATGTGTCCAATCCAGCGATGATGCGATCTGAATTTCAAGATGACTGGTCGAACAGTTCTAGTTCGGTTGCGATATCAGACTGGACACCAGGGAAAGTCCAATGCTGTTGAGCAAGCCCTTCGGTCGCGGTGGTGGGCAAAGATTGTCGGGCCGGACCAATTCGCGGACGGTTGGAATACTCCATGTCGCATCGCGAATCGCCGTCGCGATGGGCGAAGAAGAGGACTCCAAGACGACCGGGTTGCCCATGTTCATCGACACGGTCACCGCGACAGGATCGTCGGGAACGCAGTGAATTGTGTTGAGTTTCAAAAGCTTTTCGACAGACCGCACAGGCAACTCGCCGGCATGGCCCGTGCCCATCGCAAAGACGTGAATCGAGGCATCTGATTTTTGTTTTGTCTTGAGAAACCGGAGGTACTCCTTCGTCCTCAACAATGACACCACGTCGAGTCGCGTTGCCAAAACGATCGCATCAAACGATTCCAAAACGCCCAGGTCGTCTGCCTGGATGGGATCGTCCAGTTGGACCACCGAACATGCGTGGCCGGCCGACACCATGGCGAGAATGGTCTCGCACCACTGTGAGTTCAGCTCGCTCATCCGGCTGCAGATCGGCGGACTGGCCAACAGCTTGATTCCGCACGGGTGACACTTCATCGCCTGTTCGACCATTGATTGGTCGACACCGTCATCTTGATTCAATAAAGATCGCAGCGTGTGTTCGGGTTCCAGTTTCAACATCGCGGCAAGGTCCCCACCGCCGCAACGCATGTCGATCAATGCACATCCGCCCAATTGACCAGCGATGGTTGCTGCCAAATTGCACGACAACAAATTCGAATCGCTCACCGACGCGGTTGGGATCACAGCCAGCTTCTTGCCATCGCATCGCTTGTGAATGGTTTCCGATCTCAAGCGTGAAATGACTTTGCTAACTTCATCGATCACCGGTTCATCCCAACGAACAAAGTCGGTCGCTCCAGCACGGAACAGTTCCAAGATCGAATCGGGGTTCACGACCGTGGCCACGACAACGACTTTGCAATCGCCTGCATGCTTGAGCGCATGAAGGACCGCAAAGTGTTCCGGTTGAATTTGGTTGAGCACCAAAAAGACCAGCCGCTCTCCGACGAACGGATCGACGGTCGTGTCGCTGTCGTGACAGAGTTCAATTGATCGCTCGGGCGGACATTCCACTCCCAAATCTCGAATCCCTTTGCGAAGGGCATTCGCTTTGTCATCACACTCGTGCAGGATCCAGGTTTCCATTTGTAACTCTTCGTTCAAGGCACGTTGAACTCCTTTCAAACGCGTCACTCATGGGTGGGCGTACTGCCGGTGACTCCATGTCGTTGGCTAACAACCCTAGAACTTTTCGCACTCAAATGACGCGTCTCACCACTCATTTCCACCATAGGGAAACCCCCTGGTGATTCTCCCTAAGCAGAACCACGCACACTTACAGGCCACCCAATGGTGCGGTGAACAACCTTAAGAACTGGCCATGCCGATTGGATCGCTCCAAGCGAAATCGACAAACGTTCAGACAGCCGAGCGAAAACGATTCAATGTCGAATCAGGCAAGATTGCCCAAGGGTTGGCAATGGCGTGCCCACCATTGAAGAAGGTCGTGCAGTTTGGAAGTGCGGTATTGCGATGCATCTCAGATCACCCTCCCAGGGGAGAATGCGAATAGACTGCAAGACCTCGGAGACATGGCGAAGGAGCGAAGCCAGATCTGCGGCACGGCGCAGTGCACTTCCGTCCATAGCCAAACAGTGGAACGCAACAATCCATGAGGGTGGTGCTGCGTATCACCGAAACAGTTCGAGTTGATGATTGCTTCCAAAATCCTCGAGCGATCGGTCAGGCAAGCTGACCAGCGGGACCTGAAGTACGAGCAACAGACCGCGAATTTTTCGCACACCAAATGCGTTTTTCCTTTTTGCGTGAAGTGGCTGTTGACGATAGACGGAGAGTTGCACGACTCGTCATCAAAAGGGCCACGCCCTTCTGAGCGGGTCTGCCGGTGAATGCCCCCATCGAGCAGCAACGCAAACGCTATCAATTTGGAGTAGGAACTCCGTTTGCAAAATCGCCGGAAAGGGCAGTGACATGAAATCATCCACCGTTTTTCTTATTGAGGACCCCTGTTCCACAGTCGAGTCGGTTTCCACACTCTTGCGAGCCAGTGGCCTACCGGTGTCGCTATTTCATCATCCCAGTCAGTTCTACGACTGTTACGAACCGAGCATCCCAGGCTGCATGGTGATGGACCTCAATGGCTCGCTCGTCGCTGGGATCACCCTCGCGGAACAAATTGGCGAGAAGGGATACTGCCCGCCCTACATCATTGTTGGTGGTGAACCACGAACTTGCGACCTTTCTCGTGCGATGCGAAGCGGGGCCCAGGATTTCTTCGAAAGACCACTGGATGGTTCGCTGTTCATCACACGCGTCCGCGCGGCACTGGAACAAGACGACCAGTTACGTCAGCAGTGGTTGACTGATCAAAGCGTGCTGAAGCGGATCGACTCGTTGAGTCCCCGTGAGCGAGAAATACTGGGTTTGGTAATGGACGGACGATTGTCGAAACAGATCGCCTCTCAACTCGACATCTCTGTGAAAACGGTGGAAGCCCATCGCGCAAACATCTTGCGGAAGATGCACGTCGATTCGTTCATCCAGGTCGTCTGCTTGATTGCCAACAAACGCGAATTGTTGGAATCATCATCGTCTGCGGTCGTTTGATTCAGACGCTCTCAAGCGAACATCATCAAACGTTTGTCGCGCTGAAAAGTCCTGCGTTCAACTTGGCGAATGAACGTCGGTCCTGATCAACCTGTAATGAGCCTAAGAAGATCGCCGATGTTTCGGTGTGCCTCGATCGGATGACGCAAAGCTTGATCCGTCAAAACTTCGTAATGATTCTTGCGTCCCACTTTTTCCCGACGGATGAATCCCTCTTCTTCTAGGTCCTGGACGATCCGCTGAACCGCGCGCTCGGTGATCCCAACCTCCACCGCGACTTCTCGAAGCACCAGATCCGGTCGGGCATGCAACGCGATCAACACGTGCGCGTGGTTGGTTAGGAACGTCCACCGGGCACTCGAGCGACGCTCTTCCGCCGCCCCGGGTTCCAGCGACGACTTCTTTTCCGCGTCCAATTTGGCCGCCGACGTCGCCGTGTCGGTCTTGGGTTTTCTGGCGGAACTCCGTCCGCGAGTGACTTTCTTCGCTGCCATAGTCTTGGTCCGCCCTGGGCCGCGGTTTCCTTCGATTTCAAACGGTTTGAACCGAGCCACTCCTCAGAATGTCTGGTGACTGCGAATTGTAACATCGAAAACGCGTCTTTTTTTTCGTGACAACAGAATCGCCCATTAAACGCCTCTTTTCTAGCGAAAGCCGGGTGCATTTCACCGTCCATGCAAGAAAACGGGTTCAACCGAGAACGAAAAATGGACGAAAACCAATTGACGACATTTTTGTCGTGCTTTACTTTTCGTGTCATGGTTTTCATATCTCATATTCTTGGTTCCAGAGGAAGCTCACGATGTCCGAATGGTTGAACTGTATGCCGATGCTGATTCCAACGGCACTCGTGGCCGCTGTCGTCATGCCGGACTCGCTCACCCGCCGTCACGTGGTTTCCTGGCGTCGATGGATCAACGTCGCCGTTGCCTCGCAAGTCGCCGTCTTGCTGTTCGTGTTCGCCATTGGGTGGTTGCCCCCTTCCTGGGCTGCAACCGAGGGATCACTCGCATCGAGCAACGTGTCCTCCGGTGACCTCGGAGCGGCATCGCTGGTGCAATTGGATGGCTTGTCGGGTTTGATGCTGCTGTTGGTTGCGTTCATCGGCTGGGTCACCTGCCAGTACTCGATCGAGTACTTGGACGGATCCCCCAAACAAAGCCGGTACTATCGCTTCAGTGCGGTGACAATCGGCGCGGTCAGTTGGATGATGGTGTCTGGGCATTTGGCTGTTTTCGCAGTGGCCTGGATCGCTATGAACTTGGCCCTGCATCAATTGTTGGTTCTCAATCCCGAACAACCCGGTGCCAAACGCGCCGCTTGGACCAAGTTTGCCATCAACCGAGTCGGCGACGCTGCCTTGCTCGCTGGGTTTGGACTGCTGTTTGTCCACTTCGACACCGCCTACTTGCAAGACATTTTCGCATCTGCCGGAAGCGTGATCGGTGAATCGCAATCCATCCCGTCAACGCTGGTCGCCGCCGGCGTCTTTTTGCTGATCGCGGCCAGCATCCAGTCGGTGCAGTTCCCGTTTCATACTTGGTTGCCTGAAACACTGGACAGCCCCACGCCTGTTTCAGCCCTCATGCACGCGGGCATTGTCAACGCAGGCGGGTACTTGGTGATCCGTTTCTCCTCCATTTTTGAATTGTTCCCAAGCGGCTTGCACGTCTTAGCAATCATCGGACTGTTCACAACCGTGATGGCGGTGATGGTGACGATGACACAAACGAGCGTGAAGAAGTCACTCGCGTACTCCACAATCGCGCAAATGGGATTCATGATGTTGCAGTGCGGGTTGGGTGCCTACACCGCGGCCACCGTGCACATCGTTGCTCACTCATTTTACAAAGCCAACTCGTTTCTGCGTTCCGGTAGCGTGGTCAGCGATGCAAAAGCAATGGCCGGGGCGAACGATCGGGCGCAACCGCTGAAGTGGTACGAAACCACCTTCGCCATCACCGCATCCTGCGGTTTGTTCGCGATGGTCTCAATCCTTCTGAATGTCTCGCCCAATGAGAAGGCCGGTGGTTTGATTCTCGGCGGCATCCTCTGCTTGGCTTTGTCGCATTGGATTGGCGAAGCCATCCGGTCCGGATCCCGGTGGTTGGTGGCACGGTCCACCGCCATCTCAGGACTGATTTGTCTGTTCTACGTCGGCGGCTACTTAGCAACGGACGCATTGATCGCCGGCAGTCTTCCCAGTCTGCCAAAGCTCACCAACAACCTCGTCGTGACATCCACCATCGCGGCCGGTTTTGTCGGATTGCTGATCCTGCAGTTGCGAATTCGTTCCGCCGCCCATTCGACATGGCTCCAAACGCTGCAGGTTCATGCATCCAACGGTTTTTATCTCGACCACTGCATCCGCCGGGTCTTCCGCGTTTCTGCATCAGCATGATCGGCTCACGAGAACACCCTCGACCAATCCTGCACGACGGCGAATCACCCAACCCATCTCTGCGCTTTCTTGATCAACCAATCCAACCTTCCGTCCAACGAATCCATCATGAATACGCTCACTCCCGAACAGAAGAATCCCAAAGCCAACGCACAAGCATTCAGCGTGTTTGTTCCTGCCGCTTATGAAGATCCACATGTCTACCGACAGGTCGAAGAGTTGCTCGACCAAGTTAGCCAAATGGTCTCTCCCGTTTGGCCGTTGAAGGATTGGATCGCCGTCAATCCGTACGCCGGATTGTCCGAGCGTTCCTTCCACGAATCGCGAGACTACCTGCGGGTGTTCTCGAAGTGCGAATTGCTTCCATCGATGGATCACTTTGCAACGCAGTACCAAGCGGGCGGCTTTACCGATTCGCACATCAAAGCAGCCCTGTCGGAACTCTCGCCCGACGAAAGCCGCTCGCAAGAGCAGTCAGACGTATTGCAAGCCCTGCAATCCCGACTTCGAGCCGGCGATGCCGCCGCTCAAACCACACCTCAGAAAGTATCGCTTCCGCGAATCGCGACCATCGCGGCTCGGCTTTCCGCTCACGGCGAAGTGGACTGGACCGAAATTGTGAAGAACGAAATCGGCAAGCATTGTTCAGCTCACTACGACCAAGGTCAATCGACATGGCCGAGCCCGTGGCAAAACCTTCCGCTGTTTCAAGCGTGGCGGAACGCTGCCAAGATCGATCGAGGAATCGAGATTCTCGGGCTGTCCGGATTCCGAAACTTTGTTGACGAACTGCCTCATACGGTCGAAGCAACGATCGTGCATTTGTTGCAACGTCTTAACATTCCGGTCGCCCTTCATGAGACATTCCTTTTGGCTCACGCATTCGCGATTCCTGGTTGGAGCGGATGGACCAAGTACCAAGGCTTGCAGACCGATCCCACCGGAACCGGCCAGTTGCAGTTCGATGACTTTCGTGGCTTGCTCGCCATGTCTCTGGCCTACGACGTGGCTCTTTCAGAAACGTTCTTGTTCGAAGTGAATTGGTCGTCGGTCTTGGATCACCAAAGTTTGTCGCTCATGGATTCCGACCACGATTGCAAATCCGATCGGAAACTTCTGTTGCGAGCGATGGAGATTGCTTACCGAGACGATTTGCTCGCTAAGTTGCCAATGACCGACGTCGTCACTGACAACGTTGCCGACGAAGGCTTCGCAGAACAATCACCTGCCGACGGCCCAAACACCTCGGCAACCAAACCTGCTGTGCAAATGGCGTTTTGCATCGACGTTCGATCCGAACGATATCGACGTCACCTCGAGCAAGTCGACGCATCGGTGGACACGCTCGGTGTCGCCGGATTCTTTGGCCTGCCGTTTGAATATGTGCCGCTGGGTCAATCCTCCGGCGACGATCATGCTCCGGTTCTGCTGTCACCCAAATTCGCCTTGCGAGAGAAATCGTCGCCATGTGTCGACGACTGCAAGGATTCGCGAAAAAATACGGCGGAGAAACAAACCACGATCAAAACCGAAAAAAAACTTTGGAAACGTCTCCAAACCTCCGCCGTGGGATGTTTCTCGTTCGTGGAGACCGTGGGCTGGCTTTCAGGATTCAACCTGGCCAACCGGTTGATGGGCAACCAACTTCGAACCAATCTACCGATCAAAGGTTCATCCAGCGTTCGCAAGGACGCCGCGATCCCGTTGGACCTCGAGCACCTCGCCGAACAAGGCATCGGTTTGGAACAACAAACCGATCTGGTGGAGGGGCTTCTTAACAGCATGGGTCTGAACGACGACTTTGCTCCCTTGGTCGTATTGTGCGGGCACGGATGCCAGACTGACAACAACGCCATGGCCGCCGGGCTCGACTGTGGTGCATGCGGCGGCCACTCCGGCGCACCCAACGCGCGACTGGCTGCGATTCTGCTCAACGATCGACGAATCCAAAAACGGTTGGTGGATCGCGGGATCGAGATCCCCGCGGAGACTCACTTCATCGCCGCTTGGCACAACACGACCACCGACCAGATCGAATGGTTGGATTTGGAAACGGTTCCAGCCTCACATCAATCTCGAATCACCGAGATTCGAAACGTTGCCGATGCCGCGAGTCACCTGACGCGACAGGAGCGGCTACCGCTGCTGAACGAGAGCACCACCGAGTCCCTGATCTCGCGAGCGACTGATTGGTCGCAAACGCGTCCTGAATGGGGGTTGGCCGGCAACGCCAGCATGTTGATCGGACCTCGAGAAATGACACGAGGACGATCGCTGGACGGACGGACCTTCCTTCACAGCTACAATCAGGCAACCGATACCACGGGTGCTGTGCTGGAATCCATCCTGACGGCTCCGATGGTCGTGGCCCACTGGATCAACATGCAATACTACGCCTCCACCGTTGATCCAACGCATTTCGGCAGTGGATGCAAAACCATCCACAATGTTGTGGGGCAGTTCGGCGTCCTATCAGGCAACAGCGGCGATTTGCAAGCCGGTTTGCCGATCCAGTCGCTCCGCTTCGGCGAGAAGATGCAGCATGTTCCGCTGCGACTTCAAACCGTCGTGGTCGCCAGCCGGGAATCGATCGACCGAGTCATTGCCAAACATGCCAACATTCGAAATCTGCTGCAAAATGGCTGGGTGCACTTGGTCGCGGTCGACTGTGGCCAGAAGTACCGCTACCACTCAGACGGATCATGGGTTCAACTGCAGACTGAAGACACGTCCCGGGCCGAATGCGATTGGCAGGTCGTCGGCGGCACGTGCTGAATCGGTCGGGTGCAGTGGCGCACCGGGCTGGTTTTCACGGATCGACGAACCAAACGATTTCCGCCTTCAATCGAACCCCAGCCCGGAAAAATCACGCTGTTCGATCGGCGTGATTTTGCCCTCGAAATACGATCACTTCGCGAGGTTTGACTTCGTGAGTTTCGCTCCCCGACATTCGATTGCACTTTTTGACTCGCATGGATTTCCCCCAATTTTCTGACGCGGTGGCTCCCGACGATCAGTCCATCTTGCGTGTCCTGACGCGGATTGGGCAAAGCCTCGGGCTGCCGATCGATCTGGCCGACATGCTTTCCAATGAGTCGATGCCAGAAGACGAGGACCCGTTGTGGGTGCTGCAAACCAGCGCCATGCAGGCCGAAATCGTGCTGGACGAAACCTACGTGGATTCCGGCGCAGAAGCGTTCGGTTTTCTCAGCGAAGGCAATCCCATTTTGCTGGCCTACAACGACGGGACGCTCAGTGTTTTAGAAAAAGCAAACTGGCGATCCGTGGAGATGTTCACGACCAGCGACCAGGTCAGTTCAAAAGTCATTAGCCGCTACAAGCTCGGACAACTCTTTTCGACCTCGCCCGCGCCTCGGATGTTGATCGCTCGCAAGCAATTCGAGTGCGATCCGATTTCCGCTTCCTCCCACGGTCACTCGGGCGACCATTCGCATCCCTCTCCGCTACGTCGATTCATCACGTTTCTCGATTTGGATCGCCGCGACGTCGGGATGGTGGTGCTGTTCGCGTTGGTTGCGGGCGTGCTGTCGTTGGCCTCACCGTTGGCGGTCGAATCCTTGGTCAATGTCGTCAGTTGGGGAACTCAGTTTCAACCGTTGATCATCTTGGGATTGATGTTGTTGACCTGTCTCGCCATCGCGGGCGTGCTGAATGTTTTGCAAACCGTCGTGGTAGAAATCATTCAACGACGGCAGTTCGTCCGCATCGCCAGCGACCTCGCCCACCGTTTCCCGCGTGCCAACCAAGAGTACCTTCGCGGCGAATACCCTCGCGAACTCGCCAATCGCTTCTTTGACATCATGACGATTCAAAAGGCGACCGCGGTCTTGCTGCTCGATGGGGTCTCGATCGTTCTGACAACGGTATTGGGGATGGTCGTGTTGGCGTTCTACCATCCGTTTCTGCTCGGATTTGACATCGTGTTGGTCATCGCGATGGTCTCAATCATCTGGGTGCTCGGACGCGGTGGCATTCGGACCTCAATCGAAGAATCAATTGCGAAGTACCAGGTCGCGCATTGGTTGCAAGACGTCATCGCACAGCCGTCGGTCTTCAAAACCAATGGTGGCGAAGGGTTGGCCATTCAGCGCACCGACCGCCTGACCGCTGATTACATCGCCGCTCGTCAACGACAATTCCGCGTCGTGATTCGGCAAGTTGGATTCGCGATCACCGTTCAAATCATCGCGTCGACCGCCGTGTTGGCACTGGGCGGATGGTTGGTGATTGGCGGTGCACTGACGCTGGGGCAATTGGTCGCCAGCGAATTGATCGTGACCGTCGTCGTCGGTGCCTTTGCCAAGGCCGGCAAATCACTCGAGAAGTTCTACGACTTGATGGCAGGTGTCGATAAAGTCGGCCACTTGGTCGACATTCCCGCCGATCAGAAAATCGAAGTCGGGCCGATCGATGAAGGTCCCGCCCTGGTGACATGGTCCAACCTATCATTCCACGGCACCGCTTGGTCGTCCAAGATTCCGGCCGCAACCATTTCCCCCGGACAACGCGTCGCGATCACTGGCGACGAAATCAGCGGGCGATCTTGCCTGGCTCGTTCGCTC
This sequence comes from Rhodopirellula sp. JB055, assembly GCF_043100905.1. Taxonomy (NCBI): domain Bacteria; kingdom Pseudomonadati; phylum Planctomycetota; class Planctomycetia; order Pirellulales; family Pirellulaceae; genus Rhodopirellula; species Rhodopirellula sp. JB055. The sequence goes on from NZ_JBICHO010000183.1 coordinate 24,418, forward strand.
GCGGGCCTGATGGACGTTCCCGAGGGCTTGATCCAAATCGCAGGCATCGAAGCCGCTCAGGCCGCTACGTCCGGGATGGGGAAACTGGTCAGCTACGCGGGCGACCATCATATCTTTCACGGGTCCGTTCGCGAGAACATTGATTTGGGACGCCGCGGTATCGGGCAACACCGCGTTCGAGAAGTGATCGGACAAGTCGGTCTCACGGCCACGATTGAACACCTCGAAAACGGCCTGCAAACGCCCTTGCAAACCGGCGGCTACCCACTCTCGCAAGAACAGGTCCTGCGACTGCTGATCGCGAGAGCCTTGGTGGCTCGTCCTCATTTGTTGATCATCGATGGGTTGCTGGACGAACTGGATTCATCCGTCCGCGAAAAAGTTTGGGCCCACCTCGCACCGGAAACCCCAGATTGGACGCTGCTCGTTTTCACCAACCGCCGAGATGTTGCCGATCTTTGTGATCAGACCTTGTTCGTCCGCCGGTCCTGATTCCGTTTCGCAATCCGCCGACCGCCCAGCGTTCGTCCCGGCTCTTTCAAAACTCCTGAACCGCTGAACCATTCACCCCACTGATTGTCATGATTCACGGCTACCACGCGTCCGACGACTTTGCATCGATGCAACTGGTCCGAACCGGGAACTGGATCCGCTTTGTCGGCAAACTCACGCTCGCAGGGTTGGTCCTGTCGATCATTGCGATGGTGTTCGTTCCATGGCAGCAAACCGCTCAAGGCACCGGAACGGTCGTGGCCGTCGACCCTCAAGAACGCCCGCAACCGGTCCGCAGTCCATCCAAGGGCGTCGTCGACTATGTGAAACCTGGACTGCGAGAAGGCAGCTACGTGGAGCAAAACGAATTGCTGCTGCGATTGTCGCCTTTTTCGGTGGATGGCGTCTCCCAAATCGACACGCAAATCATCGCAATGGAATCCAAAGAGGCCGCGGCGTTGTCCGCTCTCGAAGTCGCGAAGCAAGCCGTCACGCTGCAAGAAAGCGGCGGCAATAGCCTGACCGAATCCCTCAAACAAGACTTGGAGGCCGCCAAACAAAAATGGGAACAAGCCAAGAACGAAGTGACATCGTTGGAGGCGGAACTACAAGACAAACGCAACCAGCTGCGAATCGCGGAAGATGTTTCCGGTCAAGGTCTGGTTTCACGGGAAGAGCTGTTCAGCAAACGGCAAGCGGTTGAATCGCAAGTCGCAAAGGTGCAAAAAGCGCAGAACGCCGTCCATGAATTGTCCGCTTCGTTGATCTCCAAAGAAGAGGAGATCGAGGCCAAACTGCAGGACATCGCCATCAAAAACCGAGACGCCGAGCAAAAGGTTCTCGATGCGATGCAAAAGATCAACACAATCGAGAAAGAAATCCTGGACCTGCGAAACAAACGTGGCGAACTCGACCGCCTGGAGATCCGCGCCCCTCGTTCGGGCCGCATCCAAGATTGGTTCGGCGTCGAGGGCAGTGACACGATCAAAGAGGGAGATCAGTTGTTTGTGATCGTTCCCGACACCGATGACCTGGCGGTGGAAATGAAAGTCAGCGGAAACGACATGCCGTTGATTCAAGAAGGAGCCCAGGTTCGGCTTCAATTTGAAGGTTGGCCCGCGGTGCAGTTCGTCGGTTGGCCGTCCGTCGCGGTCGGCACGTTCGGCGGTAAAGTCAACCGAGTTTTCCCAACCGACGATGGAAGAGGCAACTTTCGTGTGCTGGTGACCCCAGACAATCATTTTGATCGGGAGAATGGTTGGCCTGATGACCGATATCTCAGACAAGGCGTCCGCGCAAATGGATGGGTGCTGCTCAAACGTGTTCCTCTTGGCCAAGAGATATGGCGTCAACTCAACGGATTCCCACCGGTCGTCGCCGACCAGGAACCCAATCAATCGAAAGACAAAGCTGCCAAGGTAAAACTACCCAAGGCATAAAGTCTGCCTGCACCTCAAACTTCAACGCATCTCGGGTAAAACGGCTCCGACGGCGACTCGCGTTCGCAATCCTGACCGCAGTCGCATCCTCAACGTTCGCGACAAGCAACGTCGCCCGAGCCGATGATCTGTCCGAAGCAACGATGATCGAATCGGACTCGATCGCGTTTCAGCAATTTCTCACCGCTGCGCAAGAAGGTCTCGCGGATCGGGAAACGGAATCCACGCCCGACTCCAACTCAGAACCGATGGCTGTCGTGGCGGATGCAGAATCCGACATGCAAACGCAGGCGGCACAAGAAGACTCGCTGGTTCTGGCCGACGTGATCGCCAGCGTCAATCGGTCGTACCCTGATATCCTGCAATCCCGCCAGCAGGCCGGATTGACCAGCGGAGAACTTCTCACCGCGCAGGGTGCTTACGACACAAAGTTCAATGCGTATTCGTTGGCCGAACCGACGGGCTACTACGAGAACTATCGCAACGGTTTGAAACTCGCCCGGCAAACTTGGTGGGGCGGGTATGTCGAGGCAGGTTACCGTATCGGACGCGGGTATTACCAACCTTGGTACAAAGAACGCCAAACCGATGACGCGGGCGAATTCAAAGCCTCCATCATCCAGCCACTGCTGCAAGGCCGAGCGATTGACCCGCAACGCGTCGCTGTTTTCCAAGCCTCGCTGGCTCGCCAAGCGGTTGGGCCAACCGTGCAACAAGCTTTGCTGCAAATCTCCTTGGACGCCACCACCAATTACTGGCAATGGGTCGCAGCGGGATCGGCGCTCCAGGCTCAACAAGAACTTTTGGAGCTGGCAGAGAAACGCGGCAAGCAATACGAAGCAGGGGTCGAAGCTGGCAAATTCCCCGAGATTGACCTGATCCTCAACCAACAACTGATCGCTGAACGATCCACCAAGGTTCTGGAAACCGAACGCAAGTACCGAGAGACCGCGTTCAAGCTTGGCCTGTTCCTTCGCGACGATGGTGGGCAACCAATTGTGCCCGATGACCAATGGATTCCTCAAAAATTTCCGGCGATCCAGCCTCCACCGCCAGGTGACTTCCAATCGGACCTCGCCGCCGCGCTTTCGCGACGCCCCGAACCACAGATTTTGCAGTACCAAATTCGCGGCATCCAGCTCGACCGACAACTTGCCTGCAACGAGATGCTTCCACGATTCGACTTCATCGCGGAGGCATCGCAGGACATGGGTGAACCGGCGACCAAGTCCGACGACAAAGGCGAATTCGAATTGCTGATTGGCTTCACCAGTGAAGTCCCGATCCAACGTCGCAAGGCTCGCGGGAAAATTCAATCGACCACAGCCAAGATCGCACAAACGAATCAGAAGCTTCGTTTGGTTCGCGACAAGATCGGCGTCGAACTGCAAACCGCGTTCAACGCGTTGACGTTGTCCGGCCAAATCGTCGAGCAGGCCGAAGCGTCCTTGCGAGCCAGCATTGACACACTGGATCGATATCGATTCGCGTTTGAACGCGGGAAGATCGATCTGATCTATCTGAACCTGTTGGAAACGAAAGCCAACGAGACCGAAATCAAACTGATCGAGGCCCAGCAAAATTGGTTCGCCGCGCTGGCACAAATGCAAGTTGCACTCGGACTGGACCCGCTCGAACAAGCCATGACGGTTTCCGAACTACCACCGAGTGACTTGCCAACGTCATTGGACCTGCACGACGATCAAAAGACTTTCTCGAACGGCCCAGAACAAAACAACAATCTCAACGCAGCCGACACGCGGCAAGACGCTGGATGAGTTTCCCCCTCAGTCCCACGGACGTCAGCGAGTTGAAAACCGGTTGGTACAGACACATTCCAAGAGAAGAACATGTTGACTGAATTGGTTTATTGCAGCGTTGCGACTCGCCCCATGTCGGTAGAAGATCTCGATGAACTTCTTGAAAAATGTCGGGCGAAGAACGCACGGTTGAACGTGACTGGCATCCTTCTGCACAGCAGCCGAACGCGAGAGTTCATGCAGCTCTTGGAGGGCGAACAAGAACACATTGATGAGCTGATGCAAACCATCCAAATGGATGAACGTCATACGTCCGTGGATGTGATGTACCAACACGAAATCAAATCCAGAAGTTTTGAAGCCTGGTCGATGGCGTTCCGTCCCATGGACGACGTGGCCCCCGAGTTGTTGAAAGGCTACACCACGTTCAACGCCAACTCGTTGCCACCCGCGTTGCTCGATGGAAGAACCAGCCGAGCCCGGTCGATCATGACCACGCTCAGTAAAGACCTTTGAGACCGCCAATCCGCCGCTGAGCGGACGGTTGATGCAGTTGACTTTCAATCCTTCCTGTCGGCCGTGCGGGCTTCGGCTCTGGTTCCGCTGAACAAAGGCCAATTCTGGGCTGTCAGAAGGTTGGTGTTGACACCGCTTTGGACTGCGCAGGTTTCGTTCCTCGACTTCGCCCCGTTGGGGCAGCCCTATGCCAGCCCAGGGCAACGCCTTTTGAAGTTGCGTTTTTCTCAAAACCCGAAGCGTCAGCTTTCTCATAACCCGAAGCGTCAGCGAGGGAAAAACGATGCTGACTTCGCCTCGCTGACGCGTCGGGTTATGAAAAACCGATGCCTCACGCAAAAGCGCAACTTCAAAAGCGATGTCTGGGGCTACCTTAGAGCTGCCCTATACACTGCCGCAAATGCCCCCATCGCCCGCGAAAAATCCTCCGCCCGATTGGGTGGACACAACCCAAACCCTTTGATAGTTTGATAACCATGGAAATAAAAGAAGCCGTCGTGGCACTTTCCGCTCTCGCACAGGAATCTCGTTTGGCCGTCTTTCGTTTGCTTGTGAAAGCGGGCGACGAAGGGTACGCGGCAGGGGAAATCGCCAAGAAGTTGGACATTTCCTCGGCAACGCTGTCGTTTCATCTCAAAGAGCTAGCACACGCGGGGCTGGTGAATTCGCGAAAAGACGGCCGTTCGATCATCTACTCGTTGAACCCGAAAGGCATCAATTGCCTGATGGGTTTCTTGATCGAGGATTGCTGCCAGGGTCGACCGGAACTGTGCATCACGACGGAGTGCTGTGACAAACCGCCTCCGGGCAAGCAGCCGCCCCAATCCCCCGACGAATAAGAAAGCAAATCGAATGACGATTCGTGTTGGTATCAATGGTTTTGGCCGCATGGGCCGACTCGGGATGCGTGCCGCATGGGACTTTCCCGAATTCGAAATCGTCCACCTCAATGAACTCAAAGGAGACGCGGAAACGTGTGCTCACTTGCTCTTGTTCGACACCGTGCACGGACGCGGGGATCACAACATCGACTCGGATGACAAGTCGATCACCGTGGACGGCAAGCCCATCTCGGTCAGCTCGGAAGCCAGCCCCGAGCAAGTACCTTGGAAAGAATTGGGCGTCGACATCGTGGTCGAATCCTCCGGCAAATTCCGCACACCCGAGACACTGAATCCCTACTTCGAACATGGCGTCCGCAAAGTCGTGGTGGCGGCGCCGGTCAAAGACGGGGCACTGAATGTTGTGATGGGATGCAACGATCATCTCTACGACCCGCAAACCAACCACATCGTCACGGCCGCGTCCTGCACGACGAACTGCTTGACCCCCGTCGTCAAAGTCATCCACGAAAACATCGGCATCCAGCACGGCGTGATCACCACGCTGCACGATGTGACCAACACCCAAGTTGTGGTCGACGCCCCGCACAAAGACCTCCGGCGGGCGCGCTCTTGCCTGAACTCGTTGATTCCAACCACGACGGGATCGGCGAAAGCGATCACGATGATCTACCCAGAACTGCGGGGCAAATTGAACGGGCTCGCCGTGCGGATCCCGCTTCTCAATGCCTCGCTGACGGACTGCGTGCTTGAGGTCAAGAAGAAAACCAGCGTCGAAGAAGTCAACGAGCTGCTGAAGTCTGCCGCTGCGACTTCCTTGAAAGGCATCCTCGGTTTTGAAGAAAAACCACTCGTCTCGGCCGACTACGTCAACGACATCCGATCGGGAATCGTCGACGGGCCATCGACCATGGTGGTCAACGACACGCAAGTCAAAATTCTCGCTTGGTACGACAATGAGGTTGGCTACGCGAATCGCATGATGGAACTGGTCAGAAAGGTCGCCACAACGCTTCCCGCCGCCTAATCACTCGTGATCTGTCAAACCTTTCATCGCATTAAAAATGAGTTCGATGGACGTTCGCAATTACTCTCTCGTGACCGCCGCGTACTGGGGATTCACGCTCAGCGACGGTGCGCTCCGCATGCTCGTGCTGCTGTACTTTCACCAGCTCGGATACACGCCCGTCAGTCTTGCGTTCCTTTTTTTGCTTTACGAATTCTGCGGGATTCTCACGAACTTGTTCGGTGGCTGGATCGGTTCTCGCATGGGCCTTCGAATCACCCTGTACGCGGGACTGGCGATCCAAGTGTTCGCATTGGTCATGCTGTCGTTGGTTCAGCCCACTTGGGCAACAGCGTTTTCGGTTTCTTACGTGATGGCCAGCCAGGCGCTCTCCGGAATCGCCAAGGACCTCACCAAGATGAGTTCCAAGAGCGCCGTCAAACTGCTCGTCAAAGGCGACAGCGAAGCGGAAAACCAAACCGCACTTTTCAAATGGGTCGCGGTCCTGACTGGATCCAAGAACGCCCTCAAAGGCCTGGGCTTCCTGCTTGGCGGAGTCCTTCTGAGTGGACTTGGTTTCACCGCGTCGCTGTGGGCGATGGCCACGGTGTTGTCCATCATTCTGATCTGCGCCGTCTTCATGTTGGATGCTGACATGGGCCGGACCAAAGCGAAAACCAAATTGACTCAGCTTTTCGCGAAAAGCCGTGAAGTCAATGTGCTGTCAATCGCCCGGTTCTTCCTGTTCAGCTCCCGCGATGTCTGGTTCGTCGTCGGACTGCCGATCTTCCTCGCCTCGCAACTGGGCTGGGGCTTCGCTGGCGTGGGTGCGTTCTTGGCGGCTTGGGTAATCGGTTACGGGTTCGTCCAAGCGTTCGCGCCAAAGCTGATCCGCAAGAGCGGCGGCGTGGAAGCCAAGGCCCGTGCGGCACAGATCTGGGGATTCGCTCTGGCGGTTGTTTCAGCCGGAATGGCTGCTGCGATCCAAGTCGACTTCTATCCAACAGCCACCATCTTGATCGGGCTGGCGATGTTCGGAGTCGTCTTCGCGGTCAACTCATCCGTCCATTCGTATCTGATTCTGGCTTACACCGATTCCGATCAAGTCGCGTTAAACGTGGGTTTCTACTACATGGCCAACGCTTGCGGACGCCTGGTTGGAACGCTGCTATCGGGTGTCGTGTATTTGTACGCCGGACTGCCCGGATGCTTGTGGACATCCACCGCGCTGGTCGTCGCCGCCCTCGTTTCCACCTTGTGGTTGCCAACTCAATCGGTCGAGCAAACGATTGCCGGGGATGCCAACGAAGACGCGATGATCAACATGGCCAACGCCTGAACTGCGGCACTACCGGCTGTCCATCCATTGGCCGTTTTGTCGCGAGCCACGGTTCCAACACGGCTAAAACATTCTGATTTCCTTCGCCTCGATTCGAGGGGGAGCAGCGTTAAGATGCCGCTTTTCGGCCGGTTTCCACATGGCCTCCCTCTCCCGAAACGAAGGTTGGGGAGAGGTCGCCAGACTACTTCGGTGTCGCGACGGAAAGCGGTTGCAATGCGGCGATGATGTCATCCGGTTCGGCTCTCGTCC
>NZ_JBICHO010000184.1:0-3394 GCF_043100905.1 Rhodopirellula sp. JB055
CAACTCAGAGCGGTTTGTTGACTTGCTCGAGTTCACAACCCGACGCGTCAGCGAGGGACCCACCGACTCGTTTCAATATCAAGCGGTCCCTCGCTGACGCGCTTTGAAGTTGCGCTTTTCTCAAACCCCGAGCGTCAGCGCGGGAAAACGATGTTGACTTCGCCACGCTGACGCGTCGGGTTGTGAAAAACCCAATGCCTCACGCAAAAGCGCAACTTCAAAACGTACAACCGAACCTACGCTTGCGGTTCGGTCATCTTCCACGGATCCAAGGCTTCGGTCAGAACGTCGTCGGCCAAGATTCCTTCTTCCTTGCACAATTCGCGAATCGTTTGACCGGACTTGAACGCTTCCTTGGCGAGCGCCGCGGCTTGTTCGTAGCCGATCAACGGATTCAGGCTGGTGCACATCGACAGGCTCTGTTCCACCGCCGCTTCGCAAGCTTCTTCGTTGGGTTCCATGCCGTCCAAGCAGAAATCGATGAACGCGGTCACACCGCCGGAAAGCAACTCGATCGATTCCAAGATGGTGTGAGCCATCACGGGCATCATGATATTGAGCTGGAAGTTGCCGCCGCAGCCTCCGCTGACCGTCATGCAGGTGTCGTTGCCGATCACGCGAGCGGCGACCTGCATCAAGGACTCACACATCACCGGGTTGACCTTTCCGGGCATGATCGAGCTTCCCGGTTGGCGGGTCGGCAATTTGACTTCGTAGAAACCACAACGAGGCCCACTGCCCAGCCAGCGAATGTTGTTCGCCAACCCGAGCATCGTTTGCGCGATGCATTTCAGTCCACCGTGTGAATCCACCAAACCGTCACGGTTCGCGTTGCCTTCGAAGTGGTTGACCGCTTCGATGAAAGCGATGCCGGTTTGCTCTGACAAACTGGCCGCGACGCGTGCACCAAATTCGGGGTGGGTGTTGATCCCGCTGCCAACCGCGGTGCCTCCAACAGGCAGTTCCAAAACCGCGTCCCGAGCTGCTTCGGCTCGGGTGATCGACAATTCGACCTGCCGGGCAAAACCGCTGAACTCTTGGCCCAGCCGCAACGGCGTCGCGTCCATCAGGTGAGTTCGTCCGATCTTGATGATTTTATCCCAGGCCTGGGCTTTTTCCGTCAACGACTCGTGCATCCGTCGCAGAGCAGGCAGCAAACGTTTTTCAATTTCATAGGCCGCAGCAACGTGAATCGCGGTCGGGAACGTGTCGTTGGTCGATTGCCCCATGTTGATGTGATCGTTGGGGTGAATCGACTTTTCCTCGGCCATCCGGTCACCGCCGTCGATTTCAATGGCGCGGTTGGACAGCACCTCGTTGATGTTCATGTTGCTGCTGGTGCCACTGCCCGTTTGAAAAACATCCACGGGGAATTGGTCGGCCAGTTGTCCGTCGGCGACTTCTTTGGCGGCGGCCAACATCGATTCGACTTGCCCATCGCTGAGCGGGTTCTTGCCCGTCCCCGTCAATTTTCCGAGATCACGGTTGGCGATCCCGCAGGCCAGTTTGACACGTCCCATCGCGGCGATCATCGATGGCGGGAGTTGCCACCCACTGACGGGAAAGTTCTCGACCGCACGTTGAGTTTGGGCACCGTAGTAAGCGTTCTGCGGCACGCGGACTTCGCCCATCGAGTCGCGTTCGGTTCGGAAATCAGTCATAGCGTGGTTGGATCAACAGAGTGTGAATCGGGTCATCAAAAGCGGAAACCATCGAGACAAACATCCTAGCAATCCACCGAAACGGCGCGAACGACGCCCGAAACCCAAACTCTGCGACGGTTTCTGCTACGATCTGGCGTTCGGTCGAACCGTAGGGAACGAATCGCACCGCACGGCGACCGAATCTGGACGGCAAATTGCCTTCCTTGAAATTTTGGTCCTTCAAAAATCGACATTGGATACGAATCGGATGATGCCTTGGGATAACGGGTCAGCGATGAAACGCTTGGCCGCTTGTTTGGGTCTGTTCTCGCTCGCGATTTTTGCGGGCGATGTTTTCGCCGCAGACACTGTCTCGGATGCGGGCCTGCAAGCGACTGAATCCATCTCGATGACGCCCATTTGGATGGTTTTGGCAGGCATTGTCAGCGTGTTGGCGATGATCATCGGTTTAAAACTCAACGCCTTCCTGGCGTTGATTATCTCAGCCCTGTTCGTCAGCCTGCTGGTGGGATTCCAGACCGGAGCCGACGCTGGTTCGCGAATGAATGCCGTCGTGTCCGCCTTCGGTGGTTCTGCGGGCGGCGTGGGCATCGTGATCGCAATGGCTGCGATCATCGGCAAATGCATGTTGGACAGCGGTTCCGCGGACCGTATCGTTCGCACCGCCGTCGGTGTCACGGGAGAAAAAAAGGCTTCCTTGGGCCTGATGATCAGTGGTTTCATCCTGGCCGTGCCAGTTTTCTTTGACACCGTCTTTTATCTCCTCGTTCCGCTGGCTCGCAGCCTTCATAAACGAACCCAGTCCCACTACCTGCGGTACTTGATGGCCATCGCGACCGGGGGAGCGATCACGCACACCTTGGTCCCGCCGACTCCGGGCCCGCTGTTGGTCTCCGCAATTTTGGGAGTGGACATCGGAATGATGATGGCCGTCGGAGCCGCGGTTGCGATCCCTTCTGCCGTCCTCGGCCTGGTTTTCTCAATCATCGTCGACAAGAAGATGCCAGTTCCGATGCGTCCGCTGGGCGCCAACGAAGACAAGCACGAACCGCTCGCCGAAGAACAACTGCCATCCCTGTGGTCGTCGATGTTGCCCGTGGTTCTGCCCGTGGCTTTGATCGGGGCAGGGACCCTGGCGACCACGTTGGCCGACAAAGAAGATCGCGCAGCCATCACCACCGCCGACATCGAAAGCTTTGAACTCCTGAGCGAAAAATTCGCCGACTCCAGTGCCTTGTCACCAGCGGGCCGCATGGTCGCTAGTTCGAAACTGACCGATGAACAACGCGAAACTCTGAAGGCACCGCCAACCACTCCCGAACAAGAATCTTTGTTCGTGGACGCTATGAACGATGCATTGCTCGATCCCAATTTCTACGACGCTGATGCATTTGACGACGTCGAAATCCCCGAGGTCAGCAGCAAACTGATGGCTGCCGATCAACTTCGAATGAAGCCCGTCGATCGCCGCCGCATGAACCGTGCTCTGCTGGACGCGGCCTACCCCGAACTGCTGGCGCCGCATCGCTGGGAGTCATCGATGCGAAACACCGCCAACGCATTGGGGCTGTGGAGCAACCCGAACTTCGCTCTGCTGCTAGCGGCGTTGTCAGCGATCCTGACGTTCAAAATCGTCCGGCAGTTGTCTTGGCGAGAAGTCGGCGTCGACGTGGAAGAATCATTGATGAGCGGCGGCGTCATTATCCTGATCACTGCCGCCGGAGGTGCCT
>NZ_JBICHO010000185.1:0-13706 GCF_043100905.1 Rhodopirellula sp. JB055
TTGGTGACGAAGTTACCAGTCAAGACTTGGTCGAAGTCTTCTTCGGTGAACTGGATCGGCACCGAGTTGTGAGCCAAGTAAGCACCGGTCCGTGGGTTGGCGTAGGCCAATTCAACGGTTGGGTACAGTTCCACACCGGGACGGCTTGGAATGTTGGTCAACTTCAAGCGATACAGACCGCCTTGTGGGAAGTTCTGACGAGCAGGAACCACCAAGGGTTCACTGTCGAACATCCCGGCACCCGATTGGTCATAGCGAACTTGCATGCCATCTGGATTGCCAAAGGTAACCTGAGCGGTCGAAACCATTGCGGGCATCATGCCGGGTGGTGGCATCATTGCCACGCCGCCGCCAGGAGGAATGTTCGATCCGCCACCGAGACATCCGCCGTTCCCGCCGTTTCCACAATCGCCACCGGCGAGTTGACGGAAACCGACTTGCTGAATTTCGGGGTTGCTCTGTCCTGCCTTTGCGATGCTGGAAGGCAATTCACTGAGGCCGCCATCAACGGCTCCTTCCGTGATCATGCCTTCGGTGCCTGTGGCAGCTGCAGGAGCGTTCGCTCCCATCATGCCGTAGGCCTGTGGGCCCAAGACGCCGGGGCCGGGGCCTCCGACACCTGGACCAGGTTGCATCATCCGCTGTTCCGGAGGCAGGTTGTGGCGAACCGGCACACATCCGGTGGCGAGGATCGCCGTGGCCGCCGCAAGCGCCAAATGAGTGACGATTCGTTTCATCTTTTCCCCCGTCTTGGGTCGCTGGGTTCTTCCCCCAACACTCGCGATGAATCGGACAAGTCGACAAGCGACTCGTTCGCGTTTCACGCAGTGTGGAACAAGAACTGGTTGTGATTCAATCGTTGAATCAAATCAAAATGGAAAGTCAGTGGTGTTCAGTTGTGACCAGATCTGACTGGACGCGAAGCGGGAGAACGACCTAGGATCGGCCATCCTTCCCCGCAACTGTTCTGTCAGGATCAGTCACTGCTCAGCTCATCGGCACGCGAGGGGGCATTTCTTTGGCAAAATCGTCATAACCTCCCCATGAAGATTCACCCGCACGACTGCTTTGACTGTCTGGACCAGCACGACTGGTGCGATGCCGATGCAGGTCGGTGGAGGATGGTGAATCGCCCAAAACCCCCGGAAACGTTGGGGAAAATCGCATTCTGCCTCTTCGTTTGTATTCTGTTTGGCGGCCTGGCGACGGCTGTTTGCAAAGAAATTCAGGCGGCCGGGGCGGATTCATTCCAGCCCAAAACAAATGGCCCGGCCGACCGATTGGTCGCTCAAACCATTCAACGAATCGCTCACGGACCCGCTTTTGACGCGAAAGTTCGCCAGCGGGTTTGGGTCAGCGGTCGCGAAATCTTGGGTGTGGGGACTTACGAACAAGCAGGCCAGGGAACCGGCCAGTTCAATTTGCAAGTCACGATGCTCGACGGCGACGGAAAACACACGCTGCAACAAGTCAGCGATGGTCGGCTGGCTTGGACACGAGAGCAGATTGGCGAGCAAGTCTCGTTGCGACGCGTGGATGTCGGACGTCTGGACCAATGGGTCAATGATTCGTTGGCTTCGTTGATGGGACGCGGCACGCGAGATTCTGCCTCCCCAACGACACTGAAACCCAGCGTGCGAGTCGGTGGCTGGACCGAAATGATGGACACCATTGCGACGGAACACGATCTGACTTTGCAGTCCGGGCAACTGGAGGGCCGTGATGTTTGGATCGTCAAGGGAACCCTGCGTGACGATTTACGCGCCCAACGGTTGGAAGAATTCGGCACCAAGACCTGGCCCGAACTTTGCCCCACACAAGTCGTGGTGTTGATCGCGCGGAACAACGATCCGGAAACTGGGTTTGGCAAAGGGTTGCCGCTGCGAATCGAATATTGGGGCGACCCCGCTCACCAGCCAATCGATGAAGGTCGGGATGGCGAGACCGACGCACCCGATGGCTGTGAAGGTGTGCTCGAAGAGCAACAGACAGTCATGAACAAAGACGGTGTGGTTGACGATTCCACCCCTGCCCGGCGAACATCCAGTCAACGAATGCTGAATTGTCCTTTGATCAGTTTGATTGAGCTGTATTCGCTGCGTCCGATCTCGCCACCGCCGATCGGTCGTTTTCGCTTTGAAAACCAAGACCTTGACGTCGAGTTCACCAACGAGACCGATCGCTACTTGTCCCGCTACGGGATCGCGATCACGGAACGTCAAAGTCGACTGCTCCGTCGCTAATGAATTCCAAATCTTCTCGCTCTTCGCTTCCCAAAAACGTCAATCTGGGATCCCGTTTGTTTTCGTGGGCGAAACTGGTTCGGTTGCCCAATGGATTCACCGTCGTCGCTGATGTCTCGGCCTCGTTCTTGTTGGTGCTCGGTGCCAGCGGTTGGTTGCGATCAGGAGATGACACGGCCGGTTCGGTCTGGCTCTCGATGGTCTTGGTGGTTGCATCCGGAGTCGCACTGTACTGGGGCGGCATGGTGCTCAACGACGTCTTTGACATCCGCGCCGATCGGCGAGCCCGCAGCGAACGACCGCTTCCACGTCGCGAGATTCGATTGGCCGAAGCTCGGATGGCTGGCTGGGGAATGCTTGTTGTTGGGACGGTTTTGGCGACCCTGATCGGCATGGTTCCTGGTGTGATCGCCGTGCTCTTGAGCGTTTGCATCGTCGCCTACGATGGCCCGTTCAAACGAACACGAATCGCGTCGGTGCTGATGGGGGGATGCCGCGTTCTGAGCTTCCTTCTGGGATCCACCGCGGCTCACTCGGTGATCCCCGCGGAACAATGGCAGGGACGCGTCTCGGTGCTGGGGGAACCCGTCTGGATGCACATCACACCTGTCACGTTTGCCTTCGCAATCGGCATGGGACTGTACATCACCGGAGTCACCACGTTCGCGCGTCGCGAAGCGATTGGTGACCGCAGCATGCATCTGCCGCTGGGCTGGTTTGGGATGACACTGGGCGGAGTCGTGTTGGCTTTCGCACCGCGTTTTGCAGGTGTTCTCGCCGACACTGACGTGCCTGTGAACTGGACCAAAGGTTGGCAAATTGATCCGGTTGTGATTTTCCCCGCCACGATTGCTTTGATGATTGTGCCAACGTTGGCAAGAGGTTGGACGGCGTGGCAATCACCGTCGCCCAAACGCATTCAATTGACGATCAAGTCCGCGATCATGGCGATCATTCCCTTGATGGCCGCAATCACCATGCTTGGGGCGGGAGCCATTCCATCGCTCGGCGTTTTTGCCTTGATGGTCCCCTCGATGTGGCTGGCGCGCCGCTTCCGAGTCACCTGACCTTCCGAGTCAGCTAGCGCTCTTCAGTTGGTCCGTGGACAATCTCAACGCCGGTGGCATGTCATCGGGCAGAGGATGCGTCTGAGGGTGAAGGGCATTGGCAAGGATTTCCAAGCTGTCCACGAGCCGCGGCCCTGGCCGACTGAAGTAGGCGGAACCGTCGACCACGTGAACTCGTCCTTCGCGAACGCATTTCATCTCGGACCAGCCGGGATAGCCTTGCAGAATCGGCAAATCGTCTAGTGTTCGGGAAACGCTGAAACCGCAGCATGCGATGAACAATACGTCGGGATCCGCGTCTCGTATTTGGTCCCACGATGTGGTCACGGAACGCTCGCCCGCCTCGCCGACGCATTCGTTGCCGCCCGCGATTCGAACCAACTCGGGGCTCCAGTGGCCTGCGCTGAACGGTGGGGCAATCCATTCCAACAACATCACGCGAGGCACTTGGACGCCCGGTCGGGACAGCCATTTTGTCGTACGCTGCTGTACTCGGTCGACCCGTGATCGCAGGCTGCCGATCAGCGTCTCAGCCCGATCGGAACAGTTGGCGGCTTTTCCAACCAAGGTGATGCAGTCAAACATTTCTGACAACGAGGTCGGTTCCAAGTTCACCACGCGTGGCTGGCCGGGCAGGGAGCACGCTGCCGCGTTGACTTCCGACTCAGCGACCGCACACACGTCGCACAACGCCTGGGTCACGATCAGATCGGGACACAACGATTCCACCACCGGCATGTTGAGTGAGTACAGCGCGCGCTCGGTTTGCAATCGCTCCCGAACCATCGCGTCGATCTCACCACTGCTCGCATCATGCGGGATCAACGTCTGAGTCACTTTGGGAAGACGCGCGACACCAGCTGGAAAATCACACTCGTGCGTGACGCCCACCAATTGGTCTTCCAGCCCCAGCGCACAGACGATTTCGGTTGCGCTGGGTAGAAGTGAAATGATGTTCATAAGGAGTTTGCTTGGGGGAGTGTTGTCGTGAAAGAAACTTATCACGCGTCCGCGATCTTCCCAGCCGGGATGCCTGTCTGTACGCCGGACTTGCTTGGCGTCTCTTCAGCAACGATGATCAGGTCCCCCTCTCGCGAATTTACCAGCGAGGATTCCCACCCTAACGGTCTCACCCGAACCATCCCGCCGAGTTTTTCACCATGCATCATCTCCCCGTCCCGCGATCGACCTCTTCATCTGGGAAGCGTTTCGTTTCCTGGATTCGTCCGACAAGCTGTCTGTTCCTTTTGGCGTTCATCTGTGTTTCGTCGCTCACCTCGATCACGCACGCCGACGACGAAGCGCTCCGATCGGTACAGAAAGGTGTCCCGAAAGGCAAACTCACCAAGGGCGTTTTCGACACGAGCGAAACCTTCCCCGGAACACGTCGAGACTATGCCGTTTATGTTCCTTCCCAATACGATCCGAAGACGCCTGCGAACTTGATGGTGTTCATGGATGGCATGAATTACGCCAAACCCAACGGTTCTTTTCGCGTTCCGATCGTGCTGGACAATTTGATCGCGAAAGGTTCGTTGCCACCCACGGTTGCCGTGTTCGTCAATCCCGGCACGATTCCGCCCACCAAACCCGGTGCCAAGGCTCGTAGCAATCGTTCGTTCGAGTACGATTCGCTCGGAGATCGCTACGCGGGATTCTTGATCGATGAGTTCCTTCCGGTGGCCTTGAAGGACTTGCACGTTTCGTCTGATCCCAAACGGCGCGCTGTCGCCGGCATTTCTTCCGGCGGTATCTGTGCCTTCACCGTGGCCTGGGAACGTCCCGATCAATTTGGCAAGGTGCTCAGCCACATCGGCAGCTTCACGAACATTCGTGGCGGTTGGGCCTATCCCGGTTTGATTCGCAAAACCAAATCCAACCCCAAACCAATTCAAGTCTACTTGCAAGAAGGACGCGACGACCTGAGCAACCTGCACGGCAACTGGCCGCTTGCGAACCGTGACATGGCCGCTGCACTTCAGTTCGCAGGTTACCAATACAAATTCGTCATGACGGAAGGAGGGCACAGCGGCCAATGGGGCGGAAAGGAATTGCCCAGTGCACTGAAATGGCTATGGAATGACGACGCGGAATCCACTGTTGTCCCGCCTGCATCGACCAAACCGAAGTGGGAACCTCACCCGCTCGCCGTCGTCAATGAAAGCGTCCCACAAGGCAAAGTCGAATCAATGCCGCCGTGGCATTCGAAGATCTTCGACAACACGATTCGAGATTGGGCCGTCTACGTTCCGGCTCAATATGACCCCAACGAACCCGCGGCATTGATGGTGTTTCAAGATGGTGAGCGGATGCGCGACACCAAAGGCCGCTGGCGAATCCCAACCGTGTTTGACAACCTGATTGCCAGCGGTGACATGCCACCGACCATCGCGGTCTTCCTCAATCCCGGCCATGACAAGTCGAAACCTCGCAAGGGTCGCAAGTCGTCCATTCGAGGCTTCGAGTACGACAGCCTCGGCGATCGCTACAGCCGGTTCTTGTTGGAAGAAATTCTTCCTGAGGTCGAGAAGAAATACAATCTTTCCGACGATCCCAATATGCGTGCGATTGGCGGATCCAGTTCCGGTGCGATCTGTGCGTTCACCGTGGCTTGGGAACGTCCCGACCAGTTCCGCAAGGTCTACTCGAGTGTGGGAAGCTTCGTGAATCTGCGTGGCGGTGACATCTATCCCTCACTCATTCGAAAGACTGAACCAAAGCCAATTCGCGTTTACATGGCGGACACCAGCGGTGACAACGATAACCCGTTTGGGCACTGGCCGATCGCCAACCAACGCATGGAATCGTCGCTGAAATACATGGGCTACGATGTGCGATTGGATTGGGCAGAAGGCTATGGGCACAATGCGGACTTCGGAAGCATGCAGTTCCCCGAAGCCATGAAATGGTTGTGGCGGAAGGACACTCACACGCCGTCGATCGACACCTCGGATGACCTGCGAGGTGACCTGACGCTGCTGAATCTTCTGGTGCCGGGCAAATCATGGGAAGTCGTCGCCGATAACCTTGGCTTTGCCGACGCGCCGTGCAGCGACGCGAAGGGGAATTTTTACTACTGCGACATGCGTGCTCCCGCGGTTGTCCGCGTTAGCGCGAGTGATCAATCCAAGACGGTCATCGCGAAAGAATCGGTGAGCGGTTTGATGCTCGGTCCCGATGGTTTGCTCTATGCCTGCCAGGGATCCAAGAAGCGAGTGATATCAATTGACCCCGAGTCCGGCGAAGTGAAAACGATCGCTGAAAACGTGCGTCCGAATGATCTTGCTGTTTCCGATGAAGGTTACTTGTTCATCACTGAAACGGGGGCGCATCAAGTCACACGGATCAACATGGAAACCGGAGAGGTGACTCCCGCTGACGTCGGCATCAAACGTCCCAACGGGATCGCGTTGTCCAATGACGGCGGCACCTTGGCGGTGTCGGATCATGGTGGTGAATCGACTTGGACGTTCCGAGTCAACCCGGATGGAGTGCTCGATGCCAAGATGCCAACCATGCCAATGCGGTTGCCAATCGATCCCAAGGGCGAGTTCAAATTCAATGAACCTCCGCCGTATTTGTCGGCATCCAAGGGGGATGGCATGGCAGTTGATAAGATCGGCCGTTACTACGTCACCAGCGAACTCGGCGTGCAGGTCTTTGATCCGACGGGACGTCCCTGTGGTGTGCTTCCCAAACCAAATCCGGAAAAGCCGCTAACCAGTTGCGTGCTGGCAGGGCCCGAGCACTCGCGTCTTTACGTGACCAATGGATCGACGATCTACGTTCGGGAATTGACCGTCGGTAAGTGAGTTCTTTTTTGAGTCCCCGTCCCTTCGAGGCGATCGCATCTGATTCCTCGAAGGGAACGCCGTGGCAACTCAGAGTCCAAGGCCGCGGTTCGCTCAAGCGGACCGATTCTTGGGAAGCAACGCTTGCAAGAATTGAGGCAACGCGCCCATGTAGCAACTGCACTGGGGGCAGACGGTGGATTGGTCGCTGACCAAATACTCGCATCGCGGACATGGTCGTTGCGATCCTGCCACCGGGTCATTGGCTGGTGTTTCCTTGGGTGGAGCCGTCAGGTCGGCCTCCCCCAGAATTCGCATCACTCCCGTGTCCGACAAAGGGTCGCGCTGAGGTGGATCCTCGGGGACATCGAAAGATTCTTCCCACGGAATGGTGACCGGGACTCCGCACCGAGGGCAGGGCAAAGTCTTGCCAACCAGCGCCTCGGCGGCTCGCAAATGGTGCCCATTGCTACAAGTCAGTGATTTTCGATTCATCTTTTCATCCTGTTTGGTGAAACCGTGTGAGTCTCCACTCTCGGCAACCCTTCAATGCCGATTCCCACCCAGGGTTCCGCCAAATGAACGCGAAAATTGTTTCTCGGAGGGATTCGTTCCCACCGGTGTTTTGTTCCGGAACCTTTTGTCAGGACTGGGGTTCCAACCGTCTGAATATTCATGCCCGAGTAGGAAAAGATGCAATGCAAGACCGACTGCTTCTGGTCGAGGATGACACCCACCTGGCAGCAATGGTCAGCGATTTTCTCCATGAACACGGTTTCACGGTTGAAATCGAGAACGATGGTGAACTCGCAGCCAAAAGAATCGTCCACAATCGCTTTGACGCCATTGTGTTGGATATCGGTCTGCCTGGTATGAACGGGATTGATGTTTGCCGTTCAGTGCGAAATCAATTTTCGGGGCCCATCATTGTGCTGACGGCTCGCGGCGAAGAGATCGACGAAGTGGTCGCGTTGGAAGTCGGAGCGGACGATTTCATGAGCAAACCGGTTCGTCCGCGTGCGTTGTTGGCACGTCTGAAAAACCATCTGCGAAAATCCGACACGCAACTGGATGAAGAGGACCGAATCGTTGTCGGTGATCTCGTTGTGACTCCTGCCAAGCGTCAGGTCACCATCGCGGGAGATCCAATCGAGATGACCACTGCCGAGTTTGACTTGATCGAATACTTGGCGGTGCGTGCTGGTTCTGTCGTGGCTCGCAAGGACATTTACGTCGATCTGTTGGGGTTGCCATACGATGGACTGGATCGTTCGATTGATCTGCGCGTCTCACGTGTCCGGCGCAAACTCGGTGATGATCCAAACCAACCCACGCGAATCAAATCGGTTCGCGGAGTGGGGTACTTGATGGCCAAGTGAACCACGTGGTCGCACCTTGATAATTCGCGATGTCATTTGGCAATCGCGTGCTGTTCCATCCGTTTTGCCAATTCGCGGGCATGTTCGCCGATCAGCATGGTGAAGTGATCGCCATTGGTTTGTTCCACAACGACGTCCTTGTCCAGCAAGGAGGCCCAGTCCAGATGATCGGTCCAGCGTTCTCCTGAGGAACCTTCTAACGCAGTTGTTTGCACGGGCAGAATCAATTGCACGCTGGGGCTGGCCGGATCGACTTCATACGACTTGATGAACTGCACATGTTGGCGGCTGGTGTCGATCAATTTGCGAACCATCTCTGGCGAAGCCGATTGGCTGAGGACCCCTGCACGCTGGGCTTCCTCCAACACCCGCTCCCAAATCTTGCCGGTCGTTCTTGCCTCTCGCAGTTCCTCCGTAGACAGATGCATGTCCGTCCCGGAAAACGCATTGGAGAATTGAATCAGGTCGGCAACGAACTGAACGTCATCGTTCGGATCCACATTGCGATAAATGGATGGAAGAGGAGTGTCGAGCAGCGTCACCGTCACATCCTCGCGGCCGATCTTTTCTAAGCGACGAGCAAGTTCCAGAGCAAACACGCCGCCCGCGGACCAGCCAATCAATCTCAGTTCGCGATCTGCAAATTGTTCTTGGACGATGCCAACATACTCTTCCATCATGGCATCCAAGGATGTCGGTGGTTCGCTGACACCGTCGGATCCCCCACCAACCAACGCGAAAACGGGTTGGTCTTCATCGACCTGTTTTGAAAAATCGGAGTAGCACGCGGTCGATCCGCCCAGCGGATGAATGCACAACCAAGGCGAACGGTTTCCGTCGGCTTTCAACGGGACAATCAACGCTGTCCGATCGTTCGCCTTTTGTGCTGGCGTTTCATTCGCGGTCTTGATGATTCCATCTTCCTCGGCGAACTGGGAAACCACGTGACCGACCAAACTGTTGATGGAGGGTGACTCCACCAGGGCGGACATTGGAATGGTGATGGCCAATCGTTGTTCGAGATTGTTCTTCAGTTCCATGGCGATCAGTGAATCCATTCCCAGTTCACTGAGCTTTTGCTTCACGTCAATTTGCTCGGCTTCCCAGCCCATCAAACGAGCCAACTCGGATGCGAAGTAATGACGCAAGCGGTCGGTTCGTTCATCGTCTGAGATGCCCGCCAACTGTGCCCGGAACTCATGATCGACTTGGTCCACTATCGAACCCGCGTCGGCCTGTGAACTGTCAGCGAATTCGACGAAGAACGGTCGATTGCGACGCATGCTGGTGGTCATCGCCGGCCAATCCACATCCATCACGGCGACATAATGATCGCCGGCCTCGATGAGTTCCTGCATCGTTTGCAAGCACGCCTCGGCGGGAAGCAATCGCATGCCTCGAGATTCCAACTGCGACGACCGGTCTTCTGTTGCTGCCATACCCGATTCCGCCCACGGTCCCCAAGCAATGCTGGTCGCTGGCAAACCTTTGCCACGTCGATACTCGGCCAGAGCGTCCAAGAACGAATTGGCCGCGGCATAGTTGGCTTGTCCTGGCGAGCCCAAGCAAGCGGCGATGGACGAGAACAAAACGAACGTTTCGATCGGCAGATCTTTCGTTGCGACATGCAGGTTCCATCCGCCTTGCACTTTCGGACTCATCGGAACGAGCAACTGTTCCGCTGTCATGTCCATCAACAGTCCATCTTGTAGGACACCGGCGGCGTGGTAGACATGCCCGATCGGAGGCGTGTCGTTTGGAAGATCCTTCAGTGCGGATCGCAGTGAGTCGAGGTCCCCGACGTCCCCTTGCAGCACCGTGACGCGAGCAGAATCGCTGGACAACGCTTCGATCTTCGCGGCCACTTCGCCAACGGGTTCGCGGCGCGAAAGTAACGCGATGCTGGTCGCACCATCGTCGATCAATCGTTTTGCCAATTTGAATCCAATTGCGCCGGTGCCGCCGGTGATCAAGACGGTCGAAGCGGGCGGCGTCTGCTTTGTGGCTGATGCATTCGCGGAATCAAGGTCTACCTGCGTCGTCATTCGCGTGATGACTTTGCCGATGTTTTTTCGCTGAGCCATGTAGCGAAACGTTTCGACCATTTCGGTCTGATCAAATTCGGTGCAAGCGATCGGTTGCAAGTCGCCGGCTTCGAATCGTTCGGCAAGCTCTTTCCACAACGATTCAATCTTCGCTGGACGCTGCCGCAACACGCGATCCAAATCGATTGCGTGATAGGACAGGTTGTCTTGGAAGGGCAACAGCCCAACTTTGCGATCTTGGTAGATGTCGGTTTTGCCGATTTCTAAGAAGCGACCGTACGCGTTGAGCACTCCGAGACTTTTCGGAATCGCTTCACCGGGCAGTGAATTCAAAACCACGTCCACGCCTTCTCCGCCAAAGGCTCGCCGAATGTCGTCGGCGAACTCGGTGGTTCGCGAATTGAAGACATGCTTCACACCGATGCCACGAAGAAATTCGCGTTTCTCATCGCTGCCCGCGGTCGCGATGACTTCGGCATCAAGAAACTGCGCAATCTGAGTCGCGGCCAAGCCAACCCCGCCCGCGCCAGCGTGAATCAACACCCGTTCACCCGGTTGAACATCGGCCAAGTGAACCAACCCGTACCAAGCGGTCAGAAACGCGATCGGAATCGTTGCGGCCTCCACGTCGTCGATACCAGACGGGCGTTTGACCAGTGTGTATTCCGGTGTTTTCGCGTGCGAACCAAAACTGAACGGGGCGACACCCATCACGGGGTCGCCAACTTGAAAACGCTTCACGTCTTTGCCGATTGCGGTGACAACGCCCGAGCATTCAATCCCAAGCGGCACCACTGTGTCGGTGATTCCGGGGTACAACCCCATCACCTTTAACACGTCGCTGAAGTTCAATCCCGCCGCATTCACCCGCAGTTCGACCTCGCTGCCGTGAGGTGATTCGCGTTCCATCGGTTCAAAGTACAGCGAATCAAAACTGCCTGTTTGCCGGAAACGCAAACGGTGTGGTTGCGTCGGAATCGTGATCGACTTCTCCACGCCTGAATCCGCGGGGGCGTGACGTTTCACCAGTCGTCCCAGGTGACGTGAACCACCTCGGTAGGCAATGTGATCTTCCTCGTCCGCCGCAACGATCTCGGCAACGGTGGCGGACGCGTTGTCTTCGTCGGATGCCGATAAATCCAAATCCAACAGGGAAGGCTTGAGATCCGCCAGTTCCATCATCGCGACGCGAATCATTCCCCACAGAGCGGCATGAGACAGATCGATCGAGGGCTCTGATGCAGACACCGCCTGGGCGGCCTTGGTGACATGCCACCAACCGCGAAAGTGTTTTCCGAGGGAAGCGTTTTGAATGGCGGAACGGAACTGCATGAGAGCCGTCTGGCAGGCGGTCTCTGCCTCTCTCGCTGGATCCGTGGATTCATCGGTGGAATCCCAAAGCGTGATGATCGCCGCGAGGGAAGTCGTCGAAGCCGATTGACCGTTGAGCGAATTCAGATCCGTGCCCAAGTTCCCTTGGACAACCTCGGCGCCCAGATCAGTCAGTTGCTTCGAAACAGACTCCTGTAGTGCTCCCGCGTTTCCTAGCAACCAGACTTGCTGACCGCTCAAATCCGTCTCAGCGGGTACGGCAGGAGATGAGTCAGTGTCCTGCCAATCGATTTGATAAAGCGAATCATCCAGTGACTCAGACGCGCCCCCGCCAACTCGTCCGACGCGCGTCACACGGACGCCAGTCCATTCGGCGACGACCTCATTGTTTTCATTGACCAGCCAAACGTCACCTTCGACGAACTCGGGATCCAAGACATCGCCGGGGGAAGTTCGTCGGCCGTAAGTGCGAAGGGTCCCGCTGGGTTTTTGATGCACCACTGCCCGCGAAACTTTCGTGGGCATGTAAGTCGCTTCGCTGAACGTGTTGTGGTCTGGACGCGGCACAAGTGCGGAGAATGTCTGCATCAACGCGTCGCCCAAAACGGGATGCAAGATATAATCGTCGAATTCAGATTCCGTGGATTCATCGCACTGGATTTGTCCCAGTGCTTCGCTGATCGAATAGTCAACGCGATGCAGCATCCGGAAGCGTGGCCCGTATTCCAGTCGCCGACGCGACATCAGGTCATAGAATTCGTCGTGGTCTTTCCCGCCGACAAAACGTTCCGCAACGGTAGCCATGCTGGAAGGTGGCAGAACAACCTCGACGCCAGTTGATTCGTCTGTCTGTTCCGAGGGAACCAATGACGCTGACATGTGCCTTTGCCATGCCTCTCTGGTATCCGCACGGTCGCGAGAGAAGATGTCGAGGGAAAGGCTTTCATCGACGATGGTTTGAAACGTTTTCCAACGATCTTCGCTGACGAACATGGCTTGTTCAATGTTCGCATCTGTGATTGCATGCGTCCCTGAACCGAAGCGATCGCGTGCTGCGGCAAAGGCGACTTCCATGAACGCGGCCCCGGGCAAGTTGACTGATCCTTGCACCGCGTGATCGCCTAAGAACTCCGGTGAGCGAGCTGACAAGGTGTTTTCATACAATCGACTTTGCAGAGCCGACGGTTGCAGTCGTCCCAGCATTGGATGCAACCGTTCGCCCGTGCCCGATCGACTGCGGGATGGATCCTCAACGATTTCATCCGATGGATCCAGCCAGTACCGTTGGCGGTCAAAAGGATAGGTTGGCAAGACCAAACGTCCTCGTTTCCAAGGTTGATCGAAGGCACGCCAATCGATTTTGCCGCCGCGAGCGTGAACGTCGCCCACCGCTTCGTACAGAACCGTTTCGTCGTCGTTGCCTGACCGCAGCGACGTTGTCCAAGTCGCGGTGCTGTCTGGCAAGCAACGTTTGCCCATGCCTGTCAGGATTGGCGAAGGGCCGACCTCCAGCATCACGTCGATGTCCATCTCGGAAAGCGTCCGCATGCTGGGTTCAAAGCGAACGGCGTTGCGGATGTGGTCGCACAGATAGTCTGCGTCCCAAGCCTTGGTCAGTGGCTCTCCCGTCAGGTTGCTGATCAAAGGAATACGCGGTGTCTTGAATTCGCACTGCTCCGCAATCTTGCGAAATTCATCGAGCATCGGTTCCATCAACTGGGAGTGAAACGCGTGCGAGACCTGCAGTGCTTTCGACGCGATTCCAGTTTCGTCGCAGTATTTGGCGAACGTTTCGAGGTCCGCCAGTGACCTGAGCCCCTCGACGCTGATCGTCGCGTTCATCCTGCTC
>NZ_JBICHO010000186.1:0-5017 GCF_043100905.1 Rhodopirellula sp. JB055
CCCCCCCCCCCCCCACGACCCTCAAAACAAGTCGTGGCAGACCTGGTTAGAAAACGGGAACTGCGGCCAAGTCCGTCTCAGGACAACAGCAATTGTTCGCCGGGTTCTGCATCGTCGATCTCTCGGCGAATTTCTCGCAACCCGTAAGCGCACAGTTCGAACTGGTCGCTCAGTCGATCTAGCAAGTCGCAAGGCGGTCGCGACTCGTCTGCTTGGATGGTCGAGGCGATCTTGTACGAACGCTTGCCGTGCTGGAAATAGTCCAGCAGTTGATCTGGCGAATCTTTGCCATTGCCCCGCACTGATTCAGGGAACATCCCTGACCAGAACAGCGTCACGTCACCGATATGCCGGTGCACTTCTCGTTTGGCAATTCCGATTCGGCGTTCTGCTTCGCACAGCAACTGGAAAACTTCTGTTGCTGGGCGACCGTCGCCACGTCGCATCTTGTGGACCGCATCGATGCGAACGAATCGCAGCATCAGGTCACTGACGTATCCGATCAACTGGACATCCGCGACGCCCAACTTGGTTTGGAAAATCGATTCACTCAAACCGCTTAGAAAGCGATCGAGTGCCGATCGTTTTTCAGGTGTGTGTTCAGTTGCCACTGCATCATCCCCTTGTTCAGGCTTCGAAAGGGGGCCAAATGAAAGACCTGAAATCCAGAACTAATAGCACCTCGCCGCCATGTCAAGTGATCTTCTGGGGAGGGGGCAGTCTCCCGTGACCCAATCGGGCGAGCGATTGAAAGCGAATCTCGTCACGCGAGAAGGCTTCGCATGATGGTGCAACGCAAGACGATTGAGCGAAGGTTTCCGTTGGCTGATCCTACGGGAGAGGAACGCTTCACTGGTTCTGGTTGAGCGTCGTGGGAGGCGACGCATAGCTTGGCCGGACCCCGCTCAAAATAGCAGCGCCAGAAATGGCAGATAAAAACGCGATCAGCAACCATGCACCTCTCGCGGCCACTGAGCCGAAGCGTTTTTGAATCGCAGCGATCGATCGAATTTGATACGGAACCATCCAGGGGCCGATGGCGATGGCGGTCGAGAGTGCAGCGATCAGAATCGCTAGACCGCCAACCAAAGTGTCATCTTGGATCAATACTTCGTTCCTGTGTCTCAGTCAGGGCATTGTTTGCAGACGCCAGTTGCGATCGTTTGATCAAACGTCGCTTTGACGCAAGCGACGGCGGATGACCCGGCGTTGCATGCGAGCGGTTTCAACATCGGGATTGATGTCGAGGCAACGGTTCAGGGCGTCGAGTGCCTTGTTGGGTTTTCCCAGCAACATGCGGACTTTGGCCAGGCTTTGCCAAGCCGTGTAGTGGAATCGGCAATGCCACAAGCAGGATTGGTACGCTGCCTCGGCCTTCTCAAAATCTTCCAATCCGTGCCAGCAAATCGCGAGTTGGTGGTGTGCCTCGGCGTAAAGCGGAGCTTGGTCGATCAGCACCATCGCGGGCGAAAGGGCCGCTGCGTACTCACCACCATCGTTCAAGTGGATGACTCGAAGGAGTTTTTGGTGATGCAGTGGAGCGGCGTCACGAATGATCACAGAATGAAAGGAGTCATCGGCAACCAAACGAACTCCACGGTCACGGTCCGAGAGGGCGCGTCCCAGGAAGTCCACTGAGTGGCGGTCGCCCAACATTCCCAGGGCCAATGCCGCCGCTCGTCGATGCTCGACTTCGCCGCGCGATAGCAATGCGGTCAACGTCGCGGGTGTGTAGTGCTCATCGACGTCGTGAGCGAATCGTGGGGCGTCCGCTGAGCCGAGGTATCGCCGATAAGCAGCAACCAGGCGAGTCGTGTGGACGATGGGAGCTGTCACGTTCGATTCCACCTTGGGCTGGTCGGGAGGGTCTGGGAGGATTGGGCGGGTCAAACGGCGCGATGCCGACGATTCACAGGTATTTTGGCTGCCGTGGTTTGACTTCTCGATGTTAGACCGATCAAGCTGTCGGGCAAGACGGCACACCAAAAGAACTTTCCTACTGACGGATTGTCGGATGCTATCCCAACCACTTTTCCCGCCAGGATTTCCGCCCGCGAAAAGCAGATGGCACTGCGATAATGCAGGCGAATGCTTGGCTTCGGGCCGATCGATTTTTGCGTGGTTGTGGCCAGCGAAATTTGTGAGGAATTCCATTGGACGCAGTGCGAAACCTTCGCTCTTGGGGGTGGCGTTTTCCTTTTTGCAGCCTTTAACGGCATTCTGTCAGCCGCCAGTGGATGCCCCGGTTCAGGCCGCGGCCTTCACGCGGACCGTGATCACTGTCTCGCTCGACGGCCAAGCGGCGGACGAAGCGATCGACCAGATTGTTGCTCAAGTGAGCTCGGGAAGCCCCAACCGGCCTTGGACGTGGTGGCGAGATGGTGAGGTCGATCCTGGCGAAATTGTCTCGTTGAATTTGGCGGGCGGTTCCGCGGCTCAGGCAATCACCCAACTGACGCGTCCGCTGGGATGGGAAGCTTTTCCGATCCCGGGAGTCTTGCTGGTTGGGCGACCCGAATGGATCGATCGGACGCTCGGTCATTTGGTCGGTTCGGCCAAGAAGCAAAATGTTGATGTGCAGTGGCCTCGCGGAACGACCTCGAGAGTCGCTTTGGATTCGAAAATGCGTTCCGCGGACGCGGGCCGAGCGTTCGGTGATGACGAGGTTGCGGGCGATGGCCTCGATTGGTTGCCACACGACGTCTGGCCGGCCGCGAATTTTCGACGGGTTGATCCGTGGCATGCTGCGTCGTTGGTGTTGTCTGAATTCCAGATGGCGGCGCGGCCCGGAACGCCGTTGCTGCGATTGCATTCGCAAGAGGGTTCGCTGCCTGATTCCGTGTCCGTGATCACGGAGGATGAAACGAGTTGGCGAGAGAAACGTTTTCTGATGACGTATCCGATCGAAAGCAGCGACACGGAGTTGCGGCGGGCGGTTCGTCAGGCGGATGCATCGGCTTCGTTTCGTTCCGGACGCGATCCAAAGACTCGCAAGAAGACGGTGCGTGTCCACACGCACCCGGCCGGGCATCGTGCTGCGCTGGCGGCACAGTGGGCGGCAGCACCGGCGCCGGCCAAGGTCGCCGCGGCAGGTCGCGACGCGACTTATGATCTGAAGTTGCTCAACAAACCTGCTCGCGAAGTCTTGCAGCAGTTTGCCGGTGCGGCGGCGAAGAAGTTGGTGGTCGACGACGATGCCGATCTTCGCAGCCAAGCGTTGGTCAGCCTCGATGCCACGAAACAAACCCTCGAGCAGTTGGCTCAATCGATTGCGACCCAAGCCAACTTGCACGTTGACTGGGGCGAGACGATCGTTCACGTCAGTTTGCCAGCGGAGTAGCGGCGCGATTGAGCACGCCAGCCTGGGTCCGAAAGAGCGGTGGAAATGCCTGGCACAGGAACGAAAAAAGGCCGGCGTGAAGCCGACCTTTTCTGAATGGGGTCATTCGATCGGGCAGCAACAAGATGCCCGTTTTGAACTATGCCTTGGGTTCTTTGCGAAGTTGGATCCACTCGCTGTGGAAAGCACCTTCTTTGTCCAAACGCTGGTAGGTGTGAGCACCGAAGTAATCGCGTTGGGCTTGCAGCAGGTTGGCTGGCAAGCGTTCCATGCGATAGCCGTCGTAGTAGCACAGTGCGGTGCTGAACGCTGGGACGGGAATGCCCATGACCGAAGCCACGGCGACAACCTTTCGCCATTTCGCTTGGGCGTTTTCGACGGCGTCTTCGAAGTACTTGGCCAGCAACAGGTTTTCCAAGTTGGGATCGGCGTCAAAGGCTTCTTTGATGCGATCCAGGAATTGAGCACGGATGATGCAACCACCTCGCCACAACAGTGCGGCGGCACCGTAATCGAGTCCCCAGTTGTGTTCGGCCGACGCGGCTTGCAATTGAACAAAGCCTTGAGCGTAAGAGACGATCTTCGACGCGTAGAGGGCTTGGCGAACGGCTTCGATGAATTCGGCTCGGTCGCCGACCAACGATTCGGCGATCGCACGCATTTCTGGGTTTGCGGTTTCAGCGGGACCGTTGAGGGTCTTGCTGGCTCGCGTACGAGCGTCCTTTTGGGCGGACAATCCGCGAGCGAACACGGCGGTCGTGACAAGCGTGCTGGGGACGCCCAGGTCGAGAGCCAATTGGCTCATCCATTTGCCCGTGCCCTTCGCACCGGCGACGTCCATGATTTGATCGACAAGGAATCCGTCGCCGCCTTGGTCGTCTTTCACGCTGAAGATATCACGCGTGATTTCGATCAAGTAGCTTTGCAGCTCGCCTCGGTTCCAATCGTCGAACACGTCGTACAGTTCGTCGTTGGACAAACCACCGAGTTCTTTCAGCAACTGATAGGCTTCGCAGATCAACTGCATGTCGCCGTATTCGATGCCGTTGTGAACCATTTTGACGTAGTTGCCAGCACCACCGGCACCCAGCCATTCGCAGCAAGGGATATCGTTGTTGGGGCCGACCTTTGCGGCGATCGATTGGAACATTTCTTTGATGTGAGGCCATGCCGCGGCACTTCCTCCGGGCATCAGGGAAGGACCTTTGAGGGCACCTTCTTCACCACCACTGACGCCGCAACCGACGTACAACATTCCAGCATCTTCGACTTGTTTCGTGCGGCGTTCCGTGTGCACGTAGTACTCGTTGCCGCCATCGATGATGATATCGCCGGGTTCGCAGTGAGGCAGAAGCTGCTCGATCAGTGCGTCGACCGCGGGGCCTGCTTTGACCAGCATCATCAACTTGCGAGGTCGTTTGACCGATTTGACGAATTCTTCGATCGAGTGACAGCCGACGAAGTTCTTGCCCTTCGCACGTCCTTCGATCAAAGCGTCAACTTTGGACGTGGTGCGGTTGTAAACGGCGACTTTGTAGCCGCGGCTCTCAACGTTCAAGGCAAGATTCTCGCCCATGACGGCCAAACCAATCAGGCCGAAATCACAATCACCACTCATAGCTGTACTTTTGTTCGTGTGTTTGACGGGGGCGTGATGGCCTGGTTTGCGGCGATCCA